>JASGGM010000194.1:0-4868 GCA_047605045.1 Acinetobacter sp.
CAGACGGATCCCTGTACGACTAGAATTGTAGTGGACTTCCCATTGCTGCTGAAAGAACATGTCAATATCGGCATCGGTAAAAAAGTCTGGCGCCCCATGCGGGCCATACATGACGGCAATCTTCCATACATGACCAAATGTAGGAATCTTCTCGCTTGGCAATGTCTTCGTATCTGGCAAAACATGAGGTGAAGTGAGACATGAATCGTACTCAAAAATTGGCAACATATCGCCAATACATAAGTTACGTCCTGCATGTCCGCCAAATTGCCCAAGTGTAAATGTCGCCAGACTGCCCAAATATTCAGGTAAATTCAACCCATGTTTTATGCCAATATAACTGCGACAGCCTGTCACGACCTTGCCACATTTTAAAATCTGGCCTTTACGAATATTCATCGTGGTCCACATTGGGATGGTCACGCCATCAACTGTGGCCTCCATATTTCCGCCAGTGAGTACAATTTGACTATCACAATGAAACCTCAGGGTTGGGCCCTGCAAGGTACATTCCAAACCAGCGCTGTTAAAGGCATTACCAAGCAGTTGATTGGCAACATTCAGGCTGAGCGCATCCATCGCACCAGAAGGTGGGACACCTACATCCCAATAGCCCAAACGGCCTTGAACATCTTGCACCGCCGTTTGAATCCCTGCCTGCAACACTTCAATTTTTTGAGTTTTCCATGCAAAACTATTGAGAAACCGCGTGGTTTGTGTACCAGCCTGAAAGACCTCAGCTGCCACGATTTCCTGTAAATACTCTAGATTGGTTTCAATACCCGCAATTTGCGTTTTACTCAGACTGTTTTGCATCGTAGCAATGGCTTGCTCTCGATTTTCAGCAGTGACAATAATTTTGGCAATCATTGGGTCATAAAATGAAGAAACATTTGAACCCGTTTCAACCCACGTTTCTACACGTGCAGCCGCATCAAACGCGACATAAGTGAGTAAGCCTGCACTGGGCTGAAATTGTTTAATGGGATCTTCGGCATATAAACGCACTTGAATTGAATGCCCTGTCGACATTAGCTTTGCCTGAGGTCTTTGCCAATCGCCACTGGCAAGCAATACCATCCATTCCACCAGATCGACACCATACACTTGCTCGGTCACACCATGTTCGACTTGCAACCGTGTATTCACTTCCAGAAAGTAAAATTGCTTTGTTTCAGTGTCCATCACAAATTCAACTGTTCCCGCCGAACGGTAATGAACAGATTGCATCAATTGAATAGCGACCAACTGTAAATATTCACGTTGCTCATCGGACAAATGTGGTGCTGGGGTTTCCTCAATCACTTTCTGGTTACGGCGTTGCACGGAACAATCCCGTTCGCCTAATGCCAAAACCGTACCCTGACCATCACCAAAAATTTGTACTTCAATATGCCGGGCATATTGCACAAATTTCTCTAAATAGAGTCCTGCATCTTTAAAATTCGCTTGTGCCAAATAAGATACGGTTTGATAAGCCTCTTTTAACTCCGCCTCATTCCATACCAAACGCATGCCAATACCGCCTCCACCTGCGGTACTTTTTAACATGACGGGATAACCGATCCGTTGCGCTTCTTTTAAGGCATCTTCTTCGTTCGCCAATAATTGACTACCAGGCAGTAACGGCACATTGTTTTGAATGGCCAATTCACGCGCGGTATGTTTTAAACCAAAATCTCGCATCTGTGCTGATGTCGGCCCAATAAAAGCAATGCCCTGTTGCTCACATAAATCGCAAAAAGCTGCATTTTCCGATAAAAAGCCATAGCCAGGATGAATCGCTTCTGCACCTGTCTGTTTGGCCACTTGCAAAATTTTGTCGATATTCAAATAACTTTGCTGGGCAGGTGAATCACCAATACAAACTGCCTCATCTGCCATGGTCACATGCAAAGAATCTCGATCTGCCTCAGAATATACAGCAACCGATTGAATCCCCAGTCTTTTCAGCGTACGGATAATGCGGCAGGCAATTGCGCCACGATTGGCAATCAGGACTTTATTCAACATCATACTTCCTTAGACTTCACGCACAATCAGCTGAATTGGGGTGGGGTTATAGGCATTACATGGATTATTCAATTGTGGACAATTGGAAATCAGCACAATTAAATCCATTTCCGCACGAATTTCGACATATTTACCTGCTGCCGAAACACCATCATCAAACTTTAAATGACCCTCTGCTGTCACAGGCACATTCATAAAAAAGTTAATATTGGGTCCGATATGGCGCACATTCAGTTGATATTTCTGTGCAATCGCATGTTTTGCCAAGGCATACATAAAATTGTTACGACAACTATGCATTGGGTATTTATCATGCGCATAACGCACCGTATTACTTTCACAGGAACATGCGCCACCAAGCGTGTCGTGACGACCACAATTATCATCCACGATCACGGCAATTGGGCGTGCCAAATTGCTATATAACGTTGTACCTTTTTCTAAATACAACTGCCGATTCTGCGCCAATGTATCGGTTGCGCTATAACGCTCATCAGGATTGTCTGCACTAATCAATAACGTATCTACTGCCTGATTACCCTCTAAATCGACAATACGAAACAATTGCCCTCTTTTCACCTCACACATCCATGCTTCACCTGCTGGACAGACTTCACTGAGTACGGTTTTTTCAAATTGTTGTAATTTAAATGCTGTCATTATCTTTTCTCCTCTTCTCCAAGACCCTAAGCTGAAGCCCTACCCGAAAACGTAATAACGTGCATTATTGGCAAATGCTCGCTGATTTTGCCCACAGGAATCACGACAAATATCTTGCTCAGCCAAAGGATGCGCTTTAAATAATTTCAGTTGAATATCAGCGGGTTGATAAGTAGAAGATGCATCCAGTGCATGTGGTGCAGCCGACAGGAACACCAGACAGTCCATTTCAAAACGCAGCTCTATAATCTGATGTGTCTTATCGCTCGCGATATACGACAGATTACCGTCATCATCAGGCGTTACTTTGGAAAATAAATTGACGGTCGCACTCAAATCTGCCTGATTTAAATCAAACTTGGTCATTTCAACCAACAGGCTATCTAAACCATTTTGATACATCTGATTACGGGCATCTTGAAACTTCTGGACCCCAAAATGCTGTTGAATTTGCTGTGCCGTACTCGGACCACAAAACACATCATTCCAACCATGATCATCTCGGACAACCGATGCCATGACCCGTCCTAAATCGGAATACAACACATGTCCTGTGCTTAAAAATGCCGTATGCTGTCCTTTTAAACTGTCTGGCATATTAAAGCGTTCTATGCTGTTGGCGGCATTCACACAATAAAAAGATACATTGGCATGAGGGCCTAAAGCTTGAAATTGCAACAATGCACCACGCTGAACACGCCCTGACCAGTGATGCCCACCGGGTAATAATTCTTCCCAAAGTTGTTGATTGTCATGGAAATCTGCGTCACTCATAGCCAACCTCTTACCGATAATATACATTGAATAGGATCTATCCGATAAGAAGCAAAAGTTGTGCCACAACAGTAATACCATTTACATAAAAAGTATTACCAAAATGAATCTTTATGGCGCAAATCTTATTTTTAAAGTTATTTAATGGTGCAAACTGGAGATGAAGATGTTATTTGGCAAAGATCTTTATGAGATCGACATCTGTACTGGCAAGAGGTTCTTGCAACAAAATATGTGCATATTCTTCTAAGTGATGTTGCATTAATTGAACCGCCTGTAATTCATCCCCCCGTTCAATCGCATCCAAAATTGCACGATGTTCATCCAGTGCGCAATGGTCCTGTTTTGGTATTTCATACAGACCAATCAGTAAGGATGTCCGTGCAATTAAGGTCTGTAAATAACCCGATAAAATTGTATTGTTATTGGCTTCAATTAATTTCAGATGAAACTCTCCCGACAACTTGATCCATTCTCTCCAATTGCCCGCACGGCGTTGTTGTGCTTCTTGTTCCACCAATGTATGTAAGGGAGAAAAATCAATCTGTGATGCTTTTTGTGCCAACTTTCTCACGGTGGCAATTTCTAACATGCTCCGAGCCTCAAAGACTTCCCGCATTTCTTCTGCACTATATTGAGCAATTAATGCACCACGATTGGGCTGGATTTCAATAACGTTGTCATGCGCCAGCTTTACAAAAGCCCGTCTGAGTACACCGCGAGTCACACCAAAGGCTTGACATAAAGGTGCTTCAACCAAACGGGTACCTGCTGTCAGCTGACGATTCAAAATGGCATCGACAATGGCATGATAAATATGAGTATCAATGGCATCTTGGGCTAAATCTTCTTGATTTTTTTTGACATTCGATGACATTGTTTTTCCTTGAATCACTATTGGAACATCTCTTCAGTGTATTGAGCAAATCTTAAAAAGTGAATGGGTAAGCGTAATTTAATCGCGGAGTACAAGCACAATTGGCATATTTATTGCTCAGTATATTGTGCACAATCTTAAATAATATTGTTCACAATTTTGCATATCCCCCTGATCGGGACGATCCCAGTCCATCCACCGAAAGGATGTAAACCAATGAATACTGAAAACCAAGCACTGATTAAACCCAGTTATGATACTCAACTCACCAATACTGATCTTGCCCCACTCAAAAAACAAACATGGGGTGCTTACAATATTTTTGCGTTTTGGATGTCCGATGTACATAGTGTGGGTGGTTATGTCATGGCAGGCAGTTTATTTGCACTTGGTTTGAACAGTTGGCAGGTGCTCATTTCACTCCTGATCGGTATTATCATTGTGCAGTTTTTTACCAATCTGATTGCAAAACCCAGCCAACAAAGCAGTACGCCCTATCCTGTCATTTGCCGAATGACCTTTGGGGTATTGGGTGCCAATGTAC
>JASGGM010000195.1:0-4770 GCA_047605045.1 Acinetobacter sp.
TGGAGCCAAATTTAAATGGGTGAGAAAGCGAATTAAATTGAAGTTCACTATTTAAAAGACTCAGTGCGGCATCTTGTAATAAAACTTTGACCTCACTGCCAAAAGTAGCAAGAACCATGGCAGCTGCAATGCTTTCATTCGATTGCGCTGACATTGCATTGGCCTGAGTTAAAATGATGAGTACGTTTTTCACACAACTACCTTTTAAAAACAACAATTCATAGAAACAAACAACCTAAAATTGAAGAACACGAGAAGCGTTCTGTACAGCATCGGCTAATTCTCCCAAACCTACTAATGTGAAACCCGATGCTAAATTTGAATGCTGCAATTTGTGGCGTTGTGCATTATCTAGATCGCAAATCCCTCGAGCTAGTGCGGCACTAACACAAACTGGCAAACGAATCCCCAGTTTTTGCCATTCTCGTGTGAGTTGACGCTGATCGTCAGGGACCCAATTGAGTGTGTTTGCAGCGGCCACACCCTGTTGATAAAAAAATACCTGAAAATTTTGGTTTTTTTCTTGCAAAGATTGTGCTATGCCTAGAGCATGCCAAGCAAGAATTGAATCAGGAGAAGACGTCACAAAAATCAATGTACTCATAAAATACTTTATATCACACAGATGAAAAAACGAGTGCGGGAATTGGGGTTATACAACATTAGGTAATTATACAATGATTTTAGCGAACTTTAATGATAAAATTATCGAAAAATAAGAAAATATTGTAAATTAACATAAATAAATCAATGTATTAAGAAAGATAATCTACTCATATTCTTTTCAAATGGTTTAGATAATATGCCCATATTTCCTTGTTTTTTGCTACTTTTTAGCTAAAATAAAGCTCAATCTGCACCAAATCTACACCAAGAAAATATGAAAATTCCTAAACCCATCCAACGTGGTTCAACTTGGCGTATTACGGTCACTTATGACAAAAAACGCTATTCTGCCACACGTGACACAGCCAAAGAATGTGAACAATGGGCCGCCTTAAAATTACTAGAATTAAAAACTGGGAAAATGGAACTTGAACAGGGGATTAAGCCAGCCTTCCCATTTCGTCAGTTATGTTACAAGTATTACCAGGAACATGGTCGTCACATGCGATCGAGTAGAACCATTCGAAACAAGATTGATAACTTGGATCGTATTGCACCAAATATTGCTGATAAGTCAATTTACGACTTCACACCTGCTGATATAGTAACATGGCGCAATAATCGTAAAAAAGAAATCAAGATTGCCACTTTGCGAAATGAATATGCAATTTTCTCCGCAATATTCACCTATGCATTGAAAGAATTGTTTTTGATTGAATCCAATGTTTGGCACACGGTGCCGATGCCAAGTAAGGAAAAATCAAGAAATCAGCGTGTAACACCTGAAGATCAGCAATCTATGCTTGATGCATTGGGGTGGGATGGTAAATCTACACCCAAATCAGCAAAACAATACACAGCTTGGGCATTTGCATTTGCGCTTGAAACAGCAATGCGTCAGGGGGAAATATTGGCAATGCGCCGCCAAGATCTGAAAGGGGATTTTGTTCATTTACCGATGACGAAGAATGGCGAATCTCGTAATGTACCTTTATCCAAAGAAGCAAAACGCCTGCTGACTTTGTTGCCAGCGGAAAATGACAGACTTGTGCCCATCAACAAAGGCGTTTGTTCTGTTGCGTGGATTCGGGCAAAGAAGATTGCCGATTTAGAAGATATCAATTTCCATGATTCGCGTCATGAAGCCATTACCCGAATGGTAAAAGTGCGCAAATTACCCGTTGAAGTGCTTGCTAAAATTACTGGCCATAAAACGATTGGGATACTGATTAACACCTACTACAACCCAGATGCACAAGATTTAGTGGAAATGTTTAATGGTACCACGGGTTGAAATTACCGATGCTATTATGCAATGGCAATGTTCAACTGTCGACCAATCGCATGAAACGCCGCCTCAATCGATTCCAGTTTTGTCGAATGATTTAAAGACCAAAGCCGATCCACTTGGGTTTGTTTCCAGTTCAAGCGCCGTGCCAATTCTGCTTTGGTGATTTTTTGTTTAACCATCTCGTTATAAAGCTGTAATTTAGTTGCTGTACGTGCGGGTAAGCGTACAAGATATTCTCCCTCTTGTGCTTCACTTGGCATTGGAATTAAGCGGCGTTCATCCATATAAATCATAAACGCAGTTTCAATACCATTGATTGCTTCATCTAAGGCTTCATCAACGCTATAACCAACTGCTAGCGCTTCAGGAATATCTCGGCAACGAACAAGATATGAGTGATCTGTATCACGTGTCAAACTTACAGCGTATTGCATAATCGTGACTCCTAATAACGTGAGATGTACATGTTTATAGTGAAGTCGCTAGGGCTATTAAAGCCCTAGCTGTTTGATGATCTCCTTGCGAAGACCTTCATTCATTCAACTTCCGAATGCCAGTTTAAATTGCTCATCACATTCAGGGTAATCACGTTCGCCTTTTGTTCGTGCAATTAACTCCTTACACTCAGCAAGGAATGATGTTTGTAAATACTGACTTTTAATCTCTGAAAATTCTTCAGTAGATTTTTTCATGTCCTCAAGCAGTAAGTTTAGGACTGGATGATTATCTTCACTGTTACGGATAAGACGTTTAATCAATGTTTGCTCACATTCCCGTCTAGCATCAACGTAAGGCTGTAGAATACTAAAGATCCGCTGAAATTCGTATGCAAGAATAGGTAAATGTTTCACCTCAAATCGTTCTGGACTTGGAACGTTTGTAGCCTGACGTAAAGCATGCCAAATTCCCTGATTGGTTGCATCTGTATAACGCATACGGTGGCTACACAACCAGATTAAGCGTTTAATGCCATTCATGTCATTAGCTGTAAGGAAATCCCGTTTTTCGACATATTTAGGGGCTTCGTATTTGCCTGTTTTACGGATAGTGGTAATTATTTCAGCTACCTTCATTTGAAATGGAATTGCTTTTGGTTTATCTGAACGGTTTAAGAAAAAGTATAATCCATGTTCAGCCAATATCAGCATTTCTTGAGGGGTGGAATCCGATTCCACCCCTTTAATTTTTGCTGTACTACGCCATTGTTCAGGTACATGTCCAACTGTTTTAGAGCCATTCCATTTATAATCCAGAGCCTCGGCCACATCTTTGGCAACAAACCAAGGTTCTTCATTGATATTGATAATACGAACTGGTGATGCAGATTCGAAACTGAATGTGGTTAATGCGTTCATGATGAAACTCCCAACAAGGAAAATTCACCACCAAAATTGAGACCAATCAATAAGGGTGGCAGGTTAAGCGGAATTGGTCTTACTAGTCATCATGAGCCTAGCGTGCCGAGGCACTTCCACCTAACCCACCATAATGGGCATTTTCTACAAGGTGCAGAAAACTATAGGCAAAATAAAACCGCTAATGCGGTCATAGACCATGATGAAATTTTTGGAGACCAATCCAAGCACCCGATTTTGCGGGTGCATATTTAAAATATTATTTATTACCAACATTGTCAAACTCTAAGTTGCCTAATTCACTCTCGGTCTGCCTTTTTTCGACTCTTTTTGGGTTAACAATTCATGCGCACGTCGGGGATTGTATAGAGCCTTGCCAGTCGTACCTTGATTGATGCTCGCCAAACGTGCACGTATCGTATCTGTTGAAAGATTATATTTAGCAGCCAATTGAGAAGCTGAGACCAACTCAACATCTGCAATCTTTAATTCTTTAATTTGCCCACCACTCACAGCTTGACCAATTCTTAAATCCAGCGGTTTGTCAGACTCAATCACAGCAATATAACTGTACGCCGCTTGCATATCATATTCCCCTTAATGTCCAGCCAATACATTGCGATGCTGCGAAAAAGCAGTCGTCACCGCGTTATAATCTTCAAATGTCATAAAACCCCCATGTTGAGAAATTTCACCTGTCATGGCATCTAATGTTTCAATTGTGGTTTTCGCCCTAATCAGAAGAATCAAACCATCACGTTTAGACTTACTTTTGATGGGATCAATCACAGGTTGATCATTATGAAATTGCGTCCATTGCTTTTTTTCGACAACGGTTGGATTTGAATTTTGTGCAATGGTGTCCTTGGCCACAAAGGTATCGTCATTTGCTGGCGGACTCACTTGCTCCAGATCTTCCTCCTCGATGTCGGTAATTTTGGTCTTACGAGTACGTTTTTTCGGTTTTTCCGTAAAGCCATCCTGAATGTTTTCAAACGCACTTCTGACATAATCCAAACCTAGGGCTAAACTCATTGCACGTGCCTGATCCATTGCACTGTCAGCATCAGGTTGCGCATAGCCACGCACAATGGCCGTCATCACATCTTTGTTTTCAGGATGAAATTTTGTACGCAAAATACATGATGGCATGACAATATAAATGTCCTGTTCAGGCTGAATATCGCTCAATACCAATGGTTTTGGAAACGAACAACCCGCCAATTCAAGCATTTCAATCTGGATGGTAAATTCAATGTTTGGACGGATCCAAACATCAGCAGAAAATTCAGAAACAGGGCAGAATTCTTGCAACAATGAATTAGATGCATCACGGCAAAGAATGGTTTTACCTGCGATCATTGCGTTGAATGCATCGGTCGTAGAAATTAAATTAGACATGACGATTCCCAATTAGTGCCGAAGTGGTTGTTGTTGCGTTTGAGCTTGTGAGGGGGTGTGACTCCATCCCATTTGATCGGTTTTGGCACGACACGCTTGCTTAATGCCTGGTTCAAA
>JASGGM010000196.1:0-4704 GCA_047605045.1 Acinetobacter sp.
TAGCAGAGCGTAATAGATAGAAATGAATATTTTAGTAGCAAATGATGATGGTGTATTCGCCCCAGGGATTCAAGCTTTAGCACAAGCATTAAAACCTTTAGGGCGCGTGATTATTGTGGCACCCGAAACAGAAAAAAGTGGCTATTCAAGTGCCTTGACACTGGATCGACCACTACGTCCTGTTGAAATTATGCCTGATGTCTGGGCGGTTAATGGCACACCAGCCGATTGTGTATATTTATCGATGAATGGCTTATTCGATTTTGAATTTGACCTCGTGGTGAGTGGAATTAATAGCGGTGCAAATTTAGGCGATGATGTGTTGTACTCAGGTACTGTTGGTGCTGCGTTTGAAGGTCGATTAATGCGTCAACCTGCGTTGGCCATTTCATTGGTGGGTGCAAGTGTGCGTCAGTATCAATCTGTACAGGAATATGCTGTTGCAGCACAATGGGTACATGATTTTATCGCCAATGGGCTTCCAAAAATTCCTGAACGTCACATTTTAAATATTAATATTCCTGATGAAGCTGTATTGCAGGGAGCAATGGTGACGTATCAGGGACAACGTAGTCAATCAAAACCGATTAGTAGCCATGTCGATCCACGTGGTCGTCAGGTATTTTGGATTGGATTGTCTGGGGAAGCAGTTGCAGAACCTCAAAAATCTGAGCAGGGATTACAATCAGATTTTTATGCTGTGAATCATGGTTATGTTAGCATTACGCCTATTCAAATGGATGCAACAAATTATAATATTTTGCAAGACCTAAGTGCGCAATTACAGGAATTTGCTGAGAATTAATTCTGAAACTGTTGCGACTTTGTGACAAATCCGTTTAATTCAGTGTGTCATCGAAAAATTTTGCTAATCTAGCGCAAATAGTTCGATTATTTGACTTGAGAGAGGAAAGAGAATGCAGTTGTTGCAACAGCATCTTGTCAAAAAACAAGCATCTTTAAATATGTTAAAACCGTTATTTCTGTCGATTGCTGCTATAAGTTCAGTCGTTTTAACTGGCTGTGCATCTAAGCCGCAGGTCAGTGGACCAACACATACTTTAAAAGCGCCAAATTACTATACAGTGCGATCTGGAGATACTTTAAGTAGCATTGCAGCCCGTTATGGTCTGAATTATTTAACAATTGCCCAAATGAATGGCATTGCTCCTCCATATGTGATCTATGTAAACCAATCGCTTAAATTGAAAGGCGGGGCGAATGTATCGAGTGCGGTTGCACAACCGATGCAAAATTCTACGCCAATTCAAAGTCAGCATATCCCAATTCAAAATAATACATCGACACAAACGGTAGCTCCTCCTGCAAATGTGGAACCAGCACCATCAGTTGCAAACACGAATTCTGGTAGCAGTTTACAATGGGTTAAACCTTCAAATGGTGCCGTGATTGCAAACTTTAATATGGCCAATAACATCAAGGGCATTCGATATAGCGGACAACTAGGAGATCCTATTGTCGCTGCAGCAGATGGTCAGGTTGTATATGCCGATAATGGATTGAAAGAATACGGTAATTTAGTGTTAATTAAGCATAGTAATGGTTATATCAGTGCTTATGCGCATAACAGTAAAATGTTTGTGAAAAGTGGTAGTAATGTAACCGCTGGGCAAAAAATTGCAGAAATGGGGTCATCGGGTACAAATCAGGTTATGCTGGAATTCCAAATTCGTGCAGATGGCAAACCAATTGATCCATTGCAAGTCATTCCTCGTTAATGATGCCGAACACTCAATATTTGAATGGATTGACCTGTTGTCGATGACAGGTCAATTAATCAATTACTAAAAATTAAAAAATGATTCAATTCAAGAATAAAAATATTCTATATAGTCAAATAATGAAATTATTATTTTTTGTCATCTAATGCAAAAGTTGAATTTGAGTCGCGTTTATTCAAGCGTATGATGAATCCATTATGTATTGTTATACAGAGGGAAGATCATGCTAGATCAGCTCAGAGCAATGGGCGTCTTTGCTTGCGTTGTCCGACAAAACTCTTTTAGTGGGGCTGCCAGGGAATTAGGCATCACAACAAGTGCTGTTAGTCAGCAAATACGTTCATTAGAACAGGAAATGGGCACAACGCTATTATATCGTTCAACGCGGAAGATTAGTTTAACCGAGACCGGTCAGGTATTTTATTTAAGTTGTAAAGATATGCTGGATGCCGCTGAGCGAGGCAAAATACGTATTAATGAATTAAGAGATGATTTAATCGGGCATCTTAATATCGCGACAACGCTGGAGTTGGCGGATTTACATGTTATTCCCGCATTATCAACATGGCTTTTAACACATCGAGGCCTAAGCGTGCAGTTTAACATCGATCATGGTTTTGGTGAGCGTAAAGCAGAGCCTATTGATATTACGATTCGGACTTGTTTATATCATGAGTTAAAAGAACAACAAAATATTGTTCTTTTAAGCAGTGTTGAACAATGTGTAGTCGCATCTCCAGTGTATTTAAAACAAAATCCAGCTATTTTAAAACCATCCGATTTATATCAGCATTGTTTCTTGCCAGTACAACTCACACAGACGATACAGTTAGAGCTTCAACATATTATTTCTGAAGAAAAAGCAATGTTAAAAATGCGTTCTTACATGCCAAGTACACATACAATTGTGGCAAAAGCTTTATGTCGTAGTGGTTTGGGAATTGGTTGTTTTAACTATCTTGAAATTCAATCAGAACTTTTGAAAGGGGAGTTAATAGAAATTCTCTCAGATTGGAAATTACCTAAGTATTGTGTGTATGCGATTGTGAATGAGCAAGTACAATCGAGTGTTAAAGTTGAACGCTGTTTAGATATTTTACGAAATTACTTTTGTCAAAAACTGGGCTCTGGATATTTGCAAGCAGCGAGTTGATATTTTTTGATTTTAGCCGTTATAAACAAATAGCCAATCAAACGATTGGCTATTGTTATAATGAGAACGGGTTAGTCGGCAAGAAATTTTTTAATTAAATCTACAAGCCCGTGAATAAGTTGATCTGCTTGTTCATGCGTCATATTTAATGCAGGTAACAGACGAACGACATTACCAGCTGTCACATTGATAATTAATTTATGTTCATCTCGTGCAATATCAACTAATTCTGCACAGGGTTTTGCTAATTCAATACCAATCATCATGCCAAATCCGCGAACAATTACATTGTAATCTAAAAGTTTTTCGCGTAATTGCGACACAATATAATCGCCTACAGTGGCTGCATTTTCAACAATGTTTTCTTTTTGAATTAAATCAAGCACGGTATAAACAATACGAGAACCCAATGCTGTTCCACCATAGGTTGAACCATGATTACCTGCTTTTAATGTTCCAACAGCACGGCCTTGAGTCATAACAGCACCTACGGGAAAACCATTACCCAAGCCTTTTGCTGTCGTCATGACATCGGGTACAATATTGGTATGTTGATAAGCAAAATATTTTCCCGTACGCCCGTTACCTGTTTGTACTTCATCTAGCATCATTAGCCATTGATGTGAATTACAAATTTGACGAATTTGTTCTAAGTATTCAAAACCTTGTGGTGCTGTGTTTACACCACCTTCGCCTTGAATTGGTTCAACAAAAACGGCTACAATATCTGGATGAACTAACGCTAACTCTTCAATGGCTTCAACATCACCAAATGGAACACGTAAGAAGCCTTCAACAAGTGGTGCAAAACCTTCCTGAACTTTCTTATTGCCTGTTGCCGAAAGTGTGGCTAAAGTACGACCATGAAAAGAATTTTCAGCTACAATAATCTTAGGATTTTGAATGCCTTGTTCATGTCCATATTTACGCGCAATTTTAATCGCGCCTTCGTTGGCTTCAGCACCACTATTAGAGAAAAAGATTTCTTCCATTCCCGACACTTCAGCAAGTTTTTGTGCAGCGGCAGTTTGCCAAGGAATCTCAAACAAATTGCTCGTGTGAATTAAGGTCTGTGCTTGCTCACTAATCGCTTGAGCAATATCAGGATGTGCATGACCTAGACCACATACAGCGATGCCCGATAATGCATCTAAATAAGCAGTACCATCTGCTGTATACAAATACGAACCTTGCCCTCGAACAAAACTGATCGGTTGGCGGCCATAAGTAGGCATAACATGGCTTGGTTGATCAATTTGAATAGGGGCAAGGGTAAAATTATTCATGATAATCTCGTATTGATTAAGGTAAGGACTTCGAAAGGTTTATATAAGCAAAATCTAAGAGACATGAAAAGCTAAAATTAGAGAAAAACATAAAAATTTTAAGATTCATGCCATAAACCTACGGTTGAATCTGATAGATACGATATTAAATAGGGTATTGTTTTTTTAATGATATTTTATATTTTTAAGCCTAAAGCTATCTTGTTGATAAAATTTAACAAAGTAAGTTTTTTGTTTAGCGGGTTTGCTCACTTTAAGTTGGTGTGAAAATATGTAGTCCTTTTATTAGACATTGAGTTTTAAATAACATTGTAAATTTATATTCTATGTATTTTATTTTTATTGATAGATTAGAGAAGAATGACTTATTTAAAGAGAGAATAAACCTTAAAGATTTCTAACACTCACCTTTGGCACTTTAGTGCCAAAGGTGAGTAGTGCGTTGGTACACAAGATGCATATTTATTTTCATATTCTTCTTGTTTTTGCTTTCATCTGGTACAGATTCAGTATAGATTTTTCT
>JASGGM010000197.1:0-4678 GCA_047605045.1 Acinetobacter sp.
CACATAAGTAATCAATTAGAGACATATTTAGTTAATTTTTTTCCGTGGCCGCTGCTTTAACACGATATACATGACGCTAAGCGTGCTGGCACTAAAGATGAACATCACCAATGCCATATTGGTCAACGCATTCCAAACCATAAAATTGAGAATAACGCCACCCAATAATCCCATCAAAAATTGCATACTTCCCATAATTGCACTTGCTGTACCAGCACGACTGCCCTGCTGCGCCATCGCCAGCGCCATAGCATTTGGTCCACTCAAACCAACACTAGAAACCACAAGAAACATGCCGAACATGACCATCCATAAAGGCAAATCACCCAGAGCCCCTGCAATAATCAGCAAAATAGTTCCCACAAACTGAACTAAACCACCCATCAACAACCGTGTTGTAATAGAAAATCGGGAAGCACTACGTTTGTTAATTGAGGACATTAAAGTAATGCCCAATGCATTTACACCAAATAAATAAGCAAATTGTTGCTGGGAAAGATGATAATGCACCATCAACACTTCGGTCGCCGAGTTAATATAGGCAAACATTGCCCCGCCCCCCAAACATCCACAAAGCATTGGAAATAGGAAACTTGGATCTTTAAAAATGGCAGAGTATAAAATGAGTACTTGTTTGGAATTTAACTTTAAACGTTTCTCGACCAACAGTGTTTCATGAAAGAAAAAATGGATACTGATCAGGCAAAAAACCCCGACAATTGCCAGCAACACAAAAATCCCCTGCCATGATGAAAATGCCAAAACCCAAGCACCCAAGGTTGGTGCGGCAATTGGTGCAATCCCCATCACAATCATCATACTGGCAAAAGCCTGAGATGATGCATTAATATCTAATCTGTCTCGAATCGCCGCACGTGCCATAACCACCCCGACACATCCACCTAATGCCTGTACTACGCGGGCAGCGATTAACCCCCATTCATTGTGTACAAGAGTACATAATATGCAGCCAATAACATAAAGTATTAGACCAAAATACAATGGTGGCTTACGTCCAATTCTGTCACTAATAGGCCCATAAATGAGTTGGCCTACCGCCAAGCCTAAAAAATAGGCTGGTAGACTATTGGCTACTTGCTGTGGCGTCACCCCTAGATCCTGTGCCATTTGTGGTAACGCTGGCAGATACATATCTATTGAAAGTGGGCCCAATGCAGTAAGGAGTGCTAAAAGCATAATCCATGACAGCTGATACGGTTTAACAGCAGAGCGAGACATAACAATTCATCAATTTGCAGAATAAGGATAAAGACAAGAGCATACGACCAAAGTATAATCTCGAAGAAATAGCAGGGCATTCTACCTGAATTTTAACCAGTCAGAATATCATTTTTTTAGCTTAGGAAAATCACATTGAACTTGGGTTTAGAACGTATTCGCCAAATGACATACAATTCATCACTGATGTACAACATCCGTATCGCAATTGCATTCACTGGCACGGCCTTTGTACCCTATTTTATGAATTTTCAACAGGCAACCATCCCATTGACATTGGGTGTGGTCGCTGCTGGACTCAGCGATATCGACGATCGTTTTACCGTCAGACTGATGAACCAACTTTATACTGCTATTGGTTTCTTTTTATCTGCAGTCTCTATTCAGTTGCTCTTCCCCCACCCGATTATTTTTGCTTTTAGTCTATTATTTGCTTGTATTGGCTGGATTCTACTGGGTTCACTGGGTAGACGCTATGCCAGTATCTCCTATGGTTGTTTGGTCATATCCGTGTACACCATGCTCGGGGTACATTTATTTGAACAATGGTATCTACAACCCTTACTTCTGGTGATTGGCGCTGTTTGGTACGGTATCTTGTCCACCATTAGTTTTTTACTCTTTCCTGTCCGACCTGTACAAGTCAAACTCGCACAAAGCTACTCCTCTCTCGGCGACTTCTTATTTGCCAAATCCAATCTTTTTGATGTCGACATGAACAATGAAAGCTATCGGCAAAGCATGATTGATCTTTCAATGGAAAACGGCAAACTCATTGCACTTTTTAATGAAATGAAAACAGCTTTATTGACTCGCCTCAAAGGAGATCGCGGGCAAAAAGATACCCGACGTAGCTTACAATATTACTTTGTCGCACAAGATATTCATGAACGCGCCGATTCAGCACACATCGATTATTTACAACTCACAGGATATTTTAAACACAGTGATATATTATTTCGATTCCAACGGATTTTGTCCCTACAAGGTAAAGCCTGTAAAGATTTAAGTGAAAGTATTCTCAAACAAACATCCTACAAGCATAATAAACGTTTTAAACCGACTTTTGAAAATTTACGACTTTCATTACAACAGCTTTCTAAACAATATCCGAATGATCCAATATGGATTAATGCACTTTTCTCGCTCTATCAAAACTTAAAATCTATTGATGGCCAATTACGTAATCTAGAAACAGAACATACGTTAAGTGCTGAAAATAGCAGACCAGAACAGCAACTAAAAGATGATGACTTACAAGGATTTACCGATATAAAAGTACGTATTCGTCAGCATTTAACACCTGAATCCGTCCTGTTCCGTCATGCCATACGCCTATCAATCGTTTTATTTTCTGCTTATGTCTTTGTTCAAATTACCCATATTCAATATGGCTATTGGATTTTATTGACAGCCCTATTTGTCAGTCAACCCAATTTTAATGCCACCAAGAGACGGCTAAGACTAAGAATCATTGGCACCCTTGTCGGAATTATTATCGGTGATGCCATCTTGTATTTCGTGCCATCCCTAGAAGGTCAACTCATTTTATTGGTGATTAGCGGCATATTATTCTTTGAATTACGCAGTAAGCAATATGCGCAAGCAACTGCATTTATTACGATTCTCGCACTTATCAACTTCAACCTTGATGGTCTGGGTTTTGCTGCCGCCCTTCCTCGTTTAATGGATACCTTAATTGGTTGTGCCTTTGCATGGTTAGGCGTAAGTTTCATTTTTCCAGATTGGAAATTCCGCCGACTACCGCGCAACATCGGTCGAGCCTTATCTGCCCAATGTAATTATCTTGCAGAAGTCGTTCAACAATATCATCAAGGACGCAATAACAGCCTAAACTATCGGATCGTTCGCCGTACTGCTCATAATACCGATGCAGAACTTGCATCTTTAATATCAACCTTGGCCACTGAACCTGACATCGACCCTGTTCAAAAAGCTCGATCTTTCGACCTGTTGTGTCTCAATCATACCTTTTTAAGCTATGTCGCAGCCTTAGGTGCCCACCGTGAAAAAATTGAAGATCAAGAAGTGTTACAGCTGTTGAATCAAGCCTTAGACGATATTCAAGGTGCATTGTTAAATGATGAACAACCTGATTTAACTGCACACAATATGCTACAAACGATTCGTCAGCGCTTATCTCAAGATAACGAACACGATCAACAATCACTTATCATTTTGCAACAACTTTCGCTCATGTTCAGTATCCTGAATCAACTGATGACACTTAAGCAAAATTTGAGTAATGAAGCTGATAATGAAGCCTCTGAATTCGCATCTATTTAAAAGCTAAGATTTTCATGTAAGATTGCTGCGATTGATGCTAAACTTTTTGAGTTTTATATTTGTAACGATTCGCTATGACCGCTAAAACCTTATATGCATATACTTTGCAACCCGTAAATTATCAAGTATCGGAAGCTGAACAACGCCATGCACAATTAATGATCTGGCGTGGTACCAATAAAATTAGCCTGAAAGCATGGGCGATTATGGGAGCTGTCATTTTATTGGCGATTCTTGGTCTAGTTTTCATTAAAAACTACTCTACTATTTTCTGTTGGGTTGCCATTGCTGCTGTTGCAATTTACTTACTCGTTAGAAAATTTGGTTTGGAATGGTACGTAAAACGAAAAATGAATGAATTTCCTGTACAAGATATTCAAGGTATTCGCCTTGGTGTACAACCGCATGGTATTGTCATGCGTCAACAAGTGGGTCTACAAGAAGGTGTTGGATCTATCGGTTGGAAAGACATTTATGAATGGTACGATTCACCTGAATTTTTACTTTTAAACTTTAAAGTGAAAGATCAACAAGGTGCATACATTTTACCAAAACGCATGGACAGCAAAAACTTTCCATTTAACACCATTCGCAAACACCTAAACGAAACTGTTGGTGCAGCAAAAAGTATCTAAACAGATTCTAAAATGTAAAAAAGCCTTTCACATGAAAGGCTTTTTTATGTTCAAAATTCTAAGTGCTTCAATATTTAAAACAGAACTGATGATACAAAAATATCCAATGCTTGCACACCAATAAAATAATTTAAGCATGACGAAATAAAACGAAAATACCATCTAGGGCCAAAGACGTTAAATACAGATAAAATATAAGAGGAATAACTAAAGAAAGGAGATATGGTGGGCGCTGACGGGATCGAACCGCCGACATTCTGCTTGTAAGGCAGACGCTCTACCAACTGAGCTAAGCGCCCTGAGCGAGGAATAAGCAAAGTTTAACTTTACTTGAGCGTAATGAAAATCTTTATTTCCATGTACACCCACTCGGTAATGGTTTTTGAGTTCAGAAATAATAAATATTTCTACTCGGATATTTCCTTTTATTTGAAATAAAAGAGAAATGGCGCAGCGGACGGGGCTCGAACCCGCGACCCCCGGCGTGACAGGCCGGT
>JASGGM010000198.1:0-4659 GCA_047605045.1 Acinetobacter sp.
ATTGTCCTTGCGCATTGCGTTGGTAACGCTGTGAAATTTCTTCACCTTGTAACACACCCACAACACCCCACACTTCATGATTATGAATTGGCGTGGTTTGGCCCTTGTCCCAAACAAAACTCACAATCGAAAAACGATTCTCTATATCGCGATACAATAAAAATTGTTGATACCGCTCAGGATTCGGTTGCCGAAATGCTGTCGGCAACCAAGTATCCGTCCGTAACAATGCTGTAAAATCGGGAATAAAACTTTGAATTAATTCCTGCGTTGATAACTGTGCCTGTATGCCCGCTGTAATACGAGTAATTAAGGGCTGAAGTGCTTGTTGCAGCTGGCTCATGCTTACTTTTTCTCCACTTTAAACCCAGTATCGAATGAAGAAGTCACATCAAATTTTTTATCAATGAGCTTATATTTGGTATAAAAATCAGCCGTATCCTGAGACACTTTAATCACCTGACTGTCTATCGGCTCCCATGAAGCATTACGACGTTTAAAGGCTTTAATTCCAACATCTTCTGGCAGTCCTGTAATCTTGGCATAGGCTTTACCAAATTCATCGCCATGTTGCCCTGCCCATATTTGCGATGCTTTCAAGCGATAAACAAAATCTTGTATAGCTACACGTTTATTTTGATCATTTAAAGACTTATCCGTTGCTGCCAAGAAGGTATAGCCCGAATAGAGACCCCGACCATTTACCACAACACGGAAATGGTCTTTCAATTCCGCATAAGCCGTATAAGGATCCCAAACCACCCAAGCATCTACTGAACCATTGGCAACAGCTAATTTCCCATCGGCTGGTGGTAAGAATTTAAACTTCACATCCTCAGGCTTCAAACCTTGTTGTTCCAATGCCCTTAAGGTTAAAAGATGGCTAATAGACCCCTTATTGAAAGCTAAACTTTTACCTTTAAGGTCTTTTGCAGAGTGAATTGAACTATTCTGTGGGACTAAAATGGCAACAGGATATGGATCTGATTTATAAACTGCGATGGCTTTGGCCGTTCCACCGTTGGAATTCGCAAAAATAAAGGGTGCATCACCCAAATAACCAATATCAATTCCATCTACTTTTAGCGCTTCTGCCACAGGTGCAGCAGCAGGGAACTCATACCAATTAATTTTGTATGAAAGACCTTTTAAAGCACCAGATGCCTCAAGTTGTGCACGCATATTGCCTTTTTGATCGCCAATATTTAACACCACCTGCCCCTGAGTCGGTTTCGTCTCAGATGCCTGAGCCTGCGTAGATGTATTCTCTTTTTTGCTACATCCGCCTAAAATCACTGCTGTTGTAATAATGCCTAATAAAATTTTACTGTATTTCACTGTTTATTCCTTCCTAATTAGGCTGAAGCACGTTGTTGCTGTTGATCATATTTTTCAGTTTTTTCACGTAGTTGCGGAATAAGTTCTTTGCCATAATCAATCGCATCCTGAACAGGGTCAAAACCACGAATCAACACACTCTGAATCCCCAGTTTGTAATACTGCAAAATAGATTCTGCCACTTGTTCAGGCGTCCCAACCAATGCCGTTGAGTTATAACTTCCCTGTACCAAAGAAGTTATGCCTGTCCAAAGGTTTTGATCCAAACGCTCGCCCTGTTTTGCGGCTTCAAGTAGACGCTGACCACCCACACTTTGTGGTTTTTTACGTGTATCTTTTAAACTGACTTGTTCCAGTTGTTGCTTCGAGAGCTGGTAAATATCTTGTGCTTTTTCCCATGCCAAAGTTTCCGTATCGGCAATAATCGGTCGGAAAGAGATGTTGTAGTCTAAATGGCGCCCTTGTTGCGCAGCCAATGGATTCAGCTTCGCAAGATGCTCTTTCGCCCCTGCCAGTGGCTCGCCCCATAACGCAAAAACGTCGGCATGTTTTGCTGCAACGCTTAATGCCTCCTCAGATGAACCTCCAAAATAAATTGGTAAATGTTGCTGAACAGGCTTAATTTCTGCAAATGCATCGACAACGTGGTAATACTTCCCCTCATAACGAAACGGTGTTTGGCTATACCATGTTTTTTGAATCACTTCGATAAATTCAGCACTACGTGCATAACGCTGCTGTTTATTCAAGAAGTCACCCTCTTTTTGCTGATCTACATCACTTCCACCAGAAATAATATGTAACGCCAAACGACCATCGGTTAGTTGATCGAGCGTTGCCAATTTACGTGCAGCCAAAGTTGGGGCAACAAAACCAGGGCGGTGCGCCAATAAGAATTTAATTTTTGAAGTATGTGCTGCCGCATGCGCAACAACTAGAAATCCATCTGCCTGATCTGACCAATACCCACATAAAACACGATCAAAGCCTGCATTTTCATGAGCTTGTGCAATTTCTACAATATAGTTTTTATCAAAACTCGCGGTTGCTGGAATAATTTCTGATGTTTCTCTATGCCAAATCATTCCCAAAATCTGGATTGCCATAATCAAGTTCCTGCCATGTGATGTAACAAGCATACGGCAAGCATCATTATGTTAAAAACAAATATTAAATATATACTAATATAAAAAAGTGGAATAATAATAAACCCATAAAACCCCATCAACCACAGAATAAAAATGAATAAAAAAAACAATAAATCAATAACTTAGTTTATTTATTTTGATTTAACCACATATGGATATGTAGGGTGATCAAGATGAAATGACCAGAATGATCTATCACCCGATGATGCATATTATTATTTTTATTTATGCAGATATGACCATCCAATATCAAAAGAACGCTTGTTATAATTTATTCATTTATTTGAATATTTTTAGCCACATAAGTTTTAAGCCAATCGACAGCCGATTGTAAATTTCCGAGAAACTGCGGTTGAATCAACCAAAGATCCAGCAATGGCATGAAGTCTGTCACATTCACAGTTTGCAATTGATCTTTATAAATACTGTTTTGCAATAAAATTTCAGGCACAAGTCCTAAGCCAATCCCTTTTGTAACCAATCCCAACTGTAATTGACTACCAAATACTTCAACATTGAGCTGCAAGTTAAGCCCCTGATCCTGCAAAGCACGTTGTAGCCCTGCGCGAAAACCACAACCATCAGGATTAAGCACCCACCCATGGTTCTGTAATTCAGACAATTTATAATTTTTCTTTGCGAATAAGCCTTTAGGCGCAACGACTTTGAGTGCCATTTTGGCCAATGAATGTGCCTTAATATTGTCTGCAAAAGTCTTGTTCTGAGGAAATAAAACACATGCAGCATCAAGTTCCTGATTTTCGATACGCTCTGTCAGGTATGCTCCCCAACCATTGGCAACTTTAACTTGCAAAGCATCGAACTGTTCATTGAGTTGTGTTAAAGCATCCAGTAATAAAACATCGCTTAAACTTTGCGGAATGCCTATACGAAAAACACCCGTCGGCGCCCCCTCATTCACCACCAATTCATTAAGATGATCCATTGCGCTTAGAATTTTTATGCATTGTTCATAAACACGTAGACCAATCGGTGTCGCCTTCAGAGGTTTGGTATTTCGATCGAGAAGTGCAACATTTAAATCATCTTCTAAATTCTGGACACGGCGTGTAATGGCAGGTTGTGTTAATTGTAAAGCTTCTGCGGCCAAGCTGAGACTTTGACAGCGTACCACTGTCACAAATGCATCAATATCATCTGTTTTCATGTTATATAAATCCAATAAAATTAATCATTTTCATATCAATCATCATACACCGTATTTTTCTATATTATAAATTATTACTATATCATATCTATCCTATTATAAATTTTACAACAATGCTTGGTATCCTCATATACTTGTAAATGTACTATTTTTTCCCATTTTGAGTGTACCGTTCGTTGCTATTATGACCCTATTCATCATTTTTGCTAACACCTCGTCAATTGATTTGCATCCATCAGCTATGCGATGACTTTGGTTTTTTTGCAATAATCAAGCTTAAACCAAATGGTCTTAATAGCTTCATTAATGTATTTAAGGTTGGATTACTTTCTGTTTGTTCCATTTTCTGTAAGGTCTGTACAGGAATTTTGGTGAGCTCAGACATCTCCCCCAAAGTAATATGTAATTCTGTTCTTAGATAACGAATCGTTTGCTGAATCGACCATTCAGGGTGTTCCAAAATGGTTGCAATAACCTGCTGGCGATGTTTAATTTCCTCTAAACCACTCATAGGACGGAAACGTTTATCCATATACTCTTTCCTATAATGCCTTAAGTTGCTGACAGATATCACGAATGCGAGACTGACTATTGACGATGATTTCTTTATCAATGTCGATATGTGTCATGTACTGAATTAAACTTTCATATTTGCTTAGGCTATTTTGAGGCTCTGTTCTATAGAACCTCGACGACAGCACAGTCAAGCCATTGCTGATTTCGGAAAATTTGGATGGTACATTGTGTATTCATTTTTTTATTATAGTAGTAATTTAAAGCGTATTTCTAGCTATATTTTATTATTTTAGTATAAATATACTTAGCGTAATTATTGCTGACAGGCCTATTGCTGATTATGCTCAAGCGATCTATCTTAATTTAATAGCATGCTTGCATCTGATAATCTCTTGAGCTAGAAATCAATAGAATAGATAGTACGTACTCCTTTCACAAGATACCGTACTCTTAATGCAAGATGAGTCGAGCAGTAACGGAATCCCTCGA
>JASGGM010000199.1:0-4639 GCA_047605045.1 Acinetobacter sp.
TGTGACCCAGTCACCCATGACTGTAATCATAATATCACTGAGTGTAATCACGCCAACCACTAACGCATATTCATTAAATACGACCGCAAATTTCTCTTTACTGGCACGGAAGCGGTCGAGTAGTTCAGACAATGTGAGCGTATCGGGAATGCTGAGCACTGTTCGAATAGTCGATTCATTGAGTTGATTGATGGATTGGTGATTTAAAATGCGAACCAAAATATCTTTTGCATCAACATAGCCAATAACTTCATCAATATTTTCACTACATACCAAGAATTTTGAATAAGGATATTCAGCAAGTTTTTGACGAATACTGGCTTCAGATTCTTTAAGTGTGAAGTACACCACATTTTCTCGTGTGGTCATACTGGAAGGTACTGTGCGCTCTTCTAATTCAAATACATTTTCAATAAAGTGATGTTCTTGCTTTTGTAATACGCCTGCTTGTGCACCAGCATCCATGACCGCTGAAATATCATCAAAGGTAATGTTATCGTCACGGGTAGTATTGACCTTGAATAAACGGAATAGGAGATTGGCAATCGCGTTAATTACCCATGCAAGTGGTTTACAAATCTTGATGTAAACTTTAATGGGTTTAATGACGGAAACTGCAATTTTTTCTGGCGCAATCATGGCCAAACGTTTTGGCATGAGATCGGCAAAGAGGATAAAAACTGAGGTAACCAAGGTAAAGGATAGACCGAAAGCAATATTTTCAGTCCATGCGCCCTGATAAAATTCATTCAAAATGCTGGTAAACAAAGGGCGAAAAGCGGGTTCCCCAATAATACCACCCAGTATAGCAATTGCATTTAAACCAATTTGGGAGGCAGCAAAAAAATCTGCTGAATTTTCTTGAATATCAAGAACTTCTTGCGCTCTTGTTTCGCCAGATTCCGCCAGAATTTTAAGTTTAACTTTTCTTGCTCCAGCAAGCGCAATTTCAGTTAACGCTAAAAACCCAGCACCAATGATCAATATGATGATGATTAAAATATTTTGGAACAGACTCACAGTGCACCTGTCAATTATAGATTCTTCATTATTAAATATTTTTTAACACAAATTTAATCGAGGTGGTACTACTAGGACCACCTCGATCACAGAAAACGTTAAAGAATGTTAAAACCTACGAAGTTAGTGATGTGAAAATTGCAGATTTGATGTCATAAAATCGCGATTTTCTTCTTCAATAATTTGTCTTGCGACATATAAAATAAGCTGACGTAACCAGCGATGGGCAGGATGATGGTGTAATAATGGACTCCATGCCATTTTTAGTTCTATTTCGGGAATGTAAAAAGGTGGGTCTTTAATTGCCAACTCTTGGCTTTTCGCTTGTTGATGTGCAATGCGACTTGGAAGTGTTGCAATTAAATCGACGTTTCGTGCCAACAAGGCTGGCATTTGATAATGGCGTGTAAAAATTGAAATTTTACGCTTTTGTCCAATTCGCTCTAAGGCTTGATCAATCCAGCCTAGACCAGCTTGTTTGTCTGGATTAACGCCAAAACCAATGCCCATTCCAGTTTTTGATACCCAAATATGATGTGCTTCTAAATAGTTTTTAAGATTGAGATTGTTCACATGAGGGTGTTGTGGATTGAGTAAGCAAGAAAAGCTATCTCGCCAAACTAAAACTTGATGAAAACTTTGCGGAATTTCATTAAAGCGATTAATGGCTAAATCAACTTTACCTTGTTCCATGTCTCGATAAGAAACATCGCTTGGTGTCAGAAAATCTAATACGACATTCGGCGCTTCTGAGCGTAAGGCTTTCACCAGACGCGGTACCAAAGTCGCTTCTGCATAATCGGATGTCATAATTCGAAATACACGATTACTGGTATATGGTCGGAATTCAGTACGTGGTTCCAGAATCATGGAAAGATCGGACAGTACATCTCTGATACGCGGTTGTAATTCTAAAGCGCGTTCAGTAGGTGTCATCCCTTCGGAAGAACGTATAAGGAGAGGATCATTAAATAAAGTTCTTAAACGGCGTAAAATATTACTCATAGCAGGTTGAGTAACACCTAGTTGTTCTGCCGCACGAGTTACATTTTTTTCACGCAAAAGAACATCAAGATAGATGAGAAGATTAAGGTCAACCCGCTCCAGATTCATATACGAAATACCGAAAATAACGCCAAGAAATTGATTCAAATTATGCCATAAGCCGATCACTTTGTGTTGAAAATAAATAAAAATTCTCAATAAATATTGTGTTTTTAATCGAATAAAATAATTAAAGCGTGTTTTGAAAAATAGTGTGTTTGATCTTTGCAAAGCTGAAAAAATAAGATTTTTTGTATGTTTATACTATCGTCGAATGTCAAAAAAACAATCAAATACGTCAAAAAATGAATATTTATCAATAAAACTTAAAATCATAAATTATTGAATAATATTTAAATTGTATTTTACATCACAAAATGATTACGACTTTAATCTATATATTTTTTAAATAAATAATGGGGATTAGCCAAGCCTATTGGATTTAATTTTTTTTCGGCACTACGCTGTTGGTATGAAGTGGAATTGATTAAAAACCAAGCAGAGTTTGTTTATTGAGTTTTTAATCGACACTGGGAATCAAAAAACTTTGAAGCAGTAAAAGGGACCTAAGCATGACTACATATCAAACAGCAATTGATGCAATTCGCGAACTCAAGGCTAAATTTGGCAATACTTGGGCCGATATCAGTCCAGAAGATGCAGCACGTATGCAACTTCAGAATCGTTTTAAAACAGGTTTGGACATTGCAAAATATACTGCTGCAATTATGCGCCGTGATATGGCTGAGTATGATGCCGATCAAAGTAAATACACACAATCATTAGGCTGCTGGCATGGATTTATTGCACAGCAAAAAATGATTGCCAATAAAAAATATTTTGGAACAACCAGTAAACGTTATATTTATTTATCAGGCTGGATGGTTGCCGCACTTCGTTCAGAATTTGGCCCACTTCCAGACCAGTCTTTGCATGAGAAAACCTCTGTGCCTGCACTGATCGAGGAAATTTATACTTTTTTGCGTCAGGCAGATGCTAAGGAATTAAATGATTTATTCCGTGCTTTGAATAAAGCGAAGGATGCAGGGGATAGTGCGAAAGTTGCAGAGATTACATCTCAAATTGATCATTTTGAAACCCATATTGTACCTATCATCGCAGATATTGATGCTGGTTTTGGTAATGAGGAAGCGACGTACTTGCTGGCACGTAAAATGATTGAAGCAGGTGCATGTGCATTACAGATTGAAAATCAGGTATCTGATGCTAAGCAGTGTGGCCACCAAGCGGGTAAAGTAACTGTTCCGCATGAGGATTTTATTGCAAAAATTCATGCACTTCGTTATGCATTTCTGGAAATGGGTGTTGATGAGGGGATTATTGTTGCACGTACAGACTCGGAAGGCGCTGACTTAACCCAGAAAATTCCAGTTGTTAAAGCACCTGGTGATATCGCATCGCAATATATTGCTTATTTGGATACACAAGAAATTGAGATTTCTGAGGCCACCGATGATGAAATTCTAATTAAACGTGAAGGGAAACTACATCGCCCAACGCGTTTGGCTTCGGGGCTATATCAATTCCGTGAAGGGACGCAAATCGATCGTGTGGTTCTTGATTGTATAACCAGTCTACAAAATGGTGCTGACTTGCTTTGGATTGAAACGCCAACACCGAATGTGAAAGAAATTGCGCATATGGTAAACCGTGTGAAAGAAGTGATTCCAAATGCGAAATTGGTTTACAACAATTCACCTTCATTTAACTGGACTTTGAATTTCCGGCAACAGGCTTATGATCGTTGGGCGGCTGAAGGTAAGGATGTGTCTGCTTATGATCGTGCCAAATTAATGAGTGCAGCATATGATGAAACTGAACTTGCCAAAGAGGCAGATGAGAAAATTCGAACCTTCCAAGCCGATGCCGCACGGGAAGCTGGCGTATTCCATCATTTGATTACGCTTCCGACGTATCATACTGCGGCATTGTCTACCCATGAATTGGCAAAAGGCTACTTTGGTGATGAGGGCATGTTGGCTTATGTTGCAGGGGTTCAGCGTAAAGAGATTCGTGGGGGAATTGCATGTGTAAAACATCAGGCGATGGCGGGTTCAGATATCGGTGATGACCATAAAGAAATCTTTGCGGGTGAAAATGCATTAAAAGCAGGGGGAGAAGCGAATACCATGAATCAGTTCTCTGCACATTAATTATGAATTTATGAATATTGTTGTCCAAGGAAATCAGTGCGCTCTAAATTGAGCGCACTTTTGATTTGTGTTGAGTATGTCGTGCTTAAACATCTTGATATGTTGGTGATAACCATTTTGGTTAATCATTATTTAATTTATATTTTTAATGTATCTTATCGCTATAAATTTATATTACATTCTGATTTGAAACATATTGATGTATAAACCGAATAATTGCCTTTAGTTTACGCCACCTAATGAATCACACGCTAACTTATAAAGCTGGTATTGTTGATTGATCACATCATCTAGCGGAACTTTGAAGAACTCATCGCCATCTTTGTAGCGTTGTATGTAATCTTCGGCACGATGTTTTGTGACGTTTAAGGTTTGTTCGTGATAACTGTTAATAGCACTCG
>JASGGM010000200.1:0-4549 GCA_047605045.1 Acinetobacter sp.
GAATGTCAATTCCTGCATGTCCAAAGTGTCAGTCCGAATTTACTTATGAAGATGGTGAACTCTTGATTTGCCCTGAATGTAGCCATGAATGGAAAGAGGGTGAAGTACAGTTAGAGCAAACTGATACCATCCTCGATGCCAATGGCAATGTATTACAGGACGGTGATAGTGTTACGGTGATTAAAGATTTAAAGGTCAAAGGATCTTCACTGGTTGTGAAAGTTGGAACCAAAGTGAAAGGGATTCGATTACTTCCAGATGCATCTGATGGACACAATATTGATTGCAAAATTGCAGGTATTGGTGCAATGAAACTTAAGTCTGAATTTGTTAAAAAAGCATAACTGAAATACGAGGCAGCAGTGTCAACGATCACGATTACTCCAACAGATGTTTTGACATCTGCACAACAGCAAATCCAGCAGGATTTAACACTGGCATTAAATGCGTTCGCTCTGCCTGAACCTTTAAAGTCGGCAGTGCATCATGCGGTGATGTTGGGTGGTAAACGTGTTCGACCTGCGTTGTGTTATGCCACGGCATCGTTGAAAGAAAATATCAACTTTGCTGCGGTGCGTCGTGCTGCGGTTGCAGTGGAGTTGATACATTGCTATTCCTTGGTTCACGATGATTTACCATGTATGGATAATGATGCATTGCGTCGTGGTCAACCCACGTGTCATGTAGCGTACGGCGAAAGTACAGCACTTTTGGCAGGTGATATTTTACAGTCGATGGCCTATGAAGTGCTTTCTAGCCGCTTGTTTGATAGTGGTGTAGCTGTTGATCAAGCCATTATTTTTAAACAAATGCAAATTTTGGCGACATCCAGTTCAAAGATGGTATGTGGTCAGGTTTTAGACTTGCAAGCAGAAGGCCACCAAATTTCACGACAAGAACTGGAAAATGTACATCGGAATAAAACGGGTGCATTGATTCAGGCCGCGATTATGATGAGTGCGGTGACCATTTTTAATGGAACAGATCGTGCTATTCCAAAATTACGGGAATATGGTCAAGCCATTGGCTTAGCGTTTCAGGTTCAGGATGATATTTTAGATATCACCGCCAGTACTGAAGATTTAGGTAAGACCGCGGGAAAAGATGTGCAGGTACAGAAATCGACCTATCCTGCATTGATGGGGGTGGACCAAGCACAGGCGTATGCGAAACAATTGCATGATCAAGCCTTTACCGCATTGTCTTATTTCGGGCAAGATGCCGAGCAGTTAATTGAAATTTCCCGATTTTTACTCAATAGAACCAACTAAGAGGCATCCATTTCCTGAAAAATGATGCCCGATTTTAAATGCTATTGTTTTATATAACAAAATAATAGCAGGTTGTGATTATTTCCCCAGCACACCACGGATTGTATTTAAAATATCGGCAGGTAAAACCACGGTTTTCGCATTGTTCGACTTCGCCATGTCTTGCATCGCTTTAATATACTGCTCACCCAATAAGTACGTGACAGGGGTTTCTTTGTCACCTACGGCACTGGTTACCATCTCAATTGCTTTTTGCGAAGCTTCAGCAAGTACAACTTGCGCTTCTGCATCTCGTCGTGACGCTTCTAAACGGCCATCAGCCTCTAAAATGGCAGCTTGTTTTTCACCATCGGCACGTGTGACAGTAGCGCGACGCTGACGTTCAGCAGCGGCTTGTGCTTCCATGGCTGCTTGCATGGTTGTAGAGGGTTGAATATCTTGAATTTCTACTGTTTTTAACGTAATTCCCCAGTCTGCAATATCATCGGAAATAGCGGCTTTTAATTTGGCTTTAATATGATCCCGTGAAGAAAGTGCATCATCCAAATCCATTTCACCGACAATTGAACGGAGTGATGTCTGTACCAGATTCTGGATGGCCCAATTAAAATTCTCGATACCGTATACTGCTTTTTCAGGTGTGGTCAGATTAATGTAAGCGACCGCATTCATCACCAGAACAGCATTATCACGGGTAATCACTTCTTGTGATGGAATATCTAGCACAATGTCTTTGGTGGTAATTTTATAGGCAACATCATCGACAAAGGGAATAACAAAATTCAAACCTGGGTTCAGTGTGGTGTGATATTTTCCAAGGCGCTGTACAATCCATTTATAACCTTGTGGCACAATGCGTACCCCTTTAAAAATGGTGATTGCAACAAACGCCAATAAGGCAAGCACAACTATAGTGGTAACAGGCATCTTTATTTTCCTATTTCTGCTGTATGTTGGGTAGAGTAGGGTTGTACCAACAAATCATTGCCCAGTATTTCGATGACACTGACACGATCACCTACTTGGACAGATGTGGTACAACGACATAGCCATTCGTCAGCACCCAGTACTGGAATGGGAAAGCGAACTTTGATTTGGCCGTGATTCAGCCCTGTTTCAATGACTATACCAATTTGACCAATGGTGGCTTCTCTGGGCTGGCCTGCTTTGGTTTTATCGATAGACAGTGGCTTAATTAATTTGAACCACAAGACTGTACATAAAATTGAGAGAATGACCCAAGTCACGATTTGTATAGGAAAGCTCATCCATGGCATAAGCCAAAAAAGTAAACTGACCATAATGGCTGCAATACCAAACCATAATGCAGCAAAAGCGGGTAATAAAAGTTCACTCAGCATTAGCACAATGCCAATTACAAACCAGTGCCACGGCTCTACAATAAAATTCATCATGCACTCTAGCTCGAATCGTTATTTAAATCGCTGTAAAATTTTTAATTCATTTAGAATATATCACAGCGATGAGAACAAAGTTTAAAACGCTGGACGTGGTGGCGGTAATAATGCAGCAGGGGATTGCTTAAAGTTATAAATAGCGGTTTGAATGGCTTTAATTTTTTGCTGTGCAGCTTGTTCACCTTCTAAAATAGCGACTTGCCCAGACCGTAAATCCATTGGACCAATTTTTTCTACTTTCGGTTGAATCACGACATTGGCATGGCTGAGTTCATCATTTATTGCTTGTTGTCCCATAATATTGATGGTTTGATCGAGTAAACCTAATAAACTGCTTGCGCTTGTTCCTGCTGGACGTGCTGAAATATCAACAGCAATCACAATATCTGCCCCCATGCTTTTGGCAGTTTTGACAGGGATCGGGCTGACTAAGCCACCATCGACATATTGCACACCACCAATTTTGGCAGGAATGAAGACATTCGGAATACTGCAAGATGCCCGAACTGCCTGACCTGCATTACCTCTGGTAAAGTTTACTTTTTGTCCATTGTCCAGACGTGTTGCAACGGCTGCAAAACGAATCGGAAATTGTTGAATAGATTTATTCCCAATTTCACGATTAATATAGTCTTGAAGTTTTTGACCAACAACAAAGCCCTGACGGCTAATGGTTAAATCTCGAATATCAGATTCTTTGAGTTGCGCGGCTAGCTGTTGTAATTGAACGGGCGTTTTTCCACTGGCATATAAGCTACCGACAAAACTGCCTGAACTGGTTCCTGTAACGATTTTTGCTTTAATTCCATGTGCTTCCAATACTTTAAGTACGCCTATGTGTGCAAAACCTTTTGCACCCCCACCACCGAGTGCGATTGCAATAACAGGTTCACGCGCCTGAGAGGGAGTGGTGTTGTGCTGCGTACCTGTTGTACTACAACCATATAAACCGATCGCAATGAGCGAGACAATAGACCAACGAGCAAAATTGAACATGGCAATACAGCAAATAATTAAGATAAGATGAAAGAATAATATGAACAAAGTTGCTGGAATTATCTAGTCTACTTACAAAACATTTCTGCTGAAATGTATTGCTGAATAAATGAAATTGATCATGCTAAACCTGAGCTTACAGTTAATATGTAGTTATCGTATGATGCAATATAGAGATTGAACGATTGGCAAAAATGATGTCTAACATTTACCTTCTTTTCTTTAGTTTATATTGGGCACAAGGGTTGCCAGTCGGGTTCATGACGCATGCTTTACCCGTGATATTGCGAGCGAATGGTGTTTCACTCACACAAATTGGTGGCTTTGGTCTACTCATGCTGCCTTGGGCAATTAAATTCTTGTGGTCACCGTGGGTGGATCGTTATGGCTCAAGCCGTTGGGGACACTACCGTGTGTGGATTATCAGTACACAAGTTCTAACCATCATTACACTCATTCTCATTTCTTTCATGTCATTGCAATCATTGCAACAACATTGGCAACTGGCAATTTTTTTCTATGCATTGTTGTGTATGAATACCATCGGTGCAACACAAGATATTGCGACCGATGGTTTAGCTGTAAAACAATTAAGACAACATCAACAATCTTGGGGCAATACTTTTCAGGTGATTGGTTCGCGCTTAGGGTTTATTGTGGGCGGCGGAGCTGTATTGTGGGCGATGGATTGGCTGAAATGGCAAAATACCTTTTTGCTATTAGCATTCATGGTTGCCTTCAATACGATTCCTATTTTGTTTTTTCAGGAAAGCAAAGTACATCTACATGCTACGAAATTAACAACACCCATCAGGCAAACTTATATTCGCTACTTTTTTCAAAATAAGACAATGCATACATGGT
>JASGGM010000201.1:0-4545 GCA_047605045.1 Acinetobacter sp.
CTGTCGAAATTCATGGCGTGCAAGACCATTTAAAAGAATTGGCAGACCGATATGGTGTAGTCGCTAACCATTTACGCGATACTATTGATAAAATTGAAGATCCTATCTCTGAAGATATTATTCACAGTGCCTTGGAAGATTTAGATCAATACTTATGGTTCCTTGAAGCGAACGTCGAACATGACTAAGCCTAACCACATGATTTAAAATAAAAAAAGGAGGGAAATCCCTCCTTTTTTTATATCAAATACAAGTACAATACTGAACCATTAAGGTTTTACGACCACCAATACTTGAATCGCTTCAGGGCTAACCGCCAAACCATCTAATAAATTCAGACCTTCTTGCTGTAACTTAATTAAACGATCAATTTCATCCTGACGGATGCTTGAATTAAACTGCTTCAAATAAGTCAAACGATCAATTTCATACTGCCATTGCTGTCCGTAATTTGCTTTTGCCTGTTCTTTCAATTCAGGCAATCCATTTTTTGCAATATCAAGTGCCTGACTATAGCGACTTTCAATCACATCACGGCGTGCTTTCACCACTTGACGACAACTATTACCATCAAGGTGATGTAAATACGGTTTCAAGATGTTTGGTGCAATTTTGGCAGAGAGATCCTGACCATTTTCACTGAGTAATACTCGTACCAGTTGCTGTGGTAAGCTCGCTTTCAAGTTTAACGCTTTTGGCGCGACCACATCGACTTTAAACCATACTTCAAGTAATACCGACCCTTGTTTAAGTGCATTCGATTTAAGTAGTGCAACATTGGTACTACCAAAAGATTGTGTATTGATTAACTCCATCACACTTTCAATAAATGGATGCTCTAAAGTCAGGTAATGTGCATCTTCACGAATTTGCGCTTGGTCACGATAGAATGTGGCTGTCATGCCTTCTTCATCAAGGGTAAGCCCCTGTACCTGCATTTGGTCTGTCGGTTTAATAATTACAGTACCGTTGCTTTGTTCATCAAAATCAATATTGGTCGATGACATAAAACGCTTCACAAACATTGGCAGTGTCGTGTTGTCATCATAGTCATCCAAAGCCTGAACAATGTCTTGTGCGACAATTGGACGACATGAATTGTATTCCAACAAGCGGTCACGGCCTGCCTGCATTTCAGCTTCAAGTGCCTGACGTTGTACATTTACTTCTTCAAGTAAATCTTCAAATTTTTGCCCTTGATCTGATAACAAGCAATCTTTCAAATCGACAATAAAGTTTTCTTGCAACGTTTGTGCAGTCGGCGAAATATTGCTAAAGATATTTAATGCTTCATTGTACCAACGGAACATACGTTCCTGTGCTGTGCCAAGTAAATACGGTACATGAATTTGAATACGATTTTGCTGACCAATACGATCTAGACGACCAATTCGCTGTTCTAAAACATCAGGGTTTGCAGGTAAATCAAATAAAATCAGATGACTGGCAAATTGAAAGTTACGACCTTCTGAACCAATTTCAGAACACAATAAAATTTGTGCACCATAACTTTCTTCGGCAAAGTACGCCGATGCCTGATCTCGTTCCAACAAACTCATGCCTTCATGGAACATTGCAGTACGAATACCCGCATGTAAGCGTAATGCACTTTCAAGTGCTTCAACCACTGGCCCACTTCGAGCAATAAGCAATACTTTATGGTGTTTGAGGTCCTTGCGAAGAATCTCCATCAACCACGCAACACGGGGATCAGATTCCATCCATGAACCATCTAAATGTGCTTCTTCTGGCCACATCTGCTCACGTAACTTACCGTCTGTTGACCAACCTTCAGGTGCATCTAAAGGTGCAGGTTGGCAATCACGTCCAGGGAATCCCTGAATGGCTTCACGGGTATTGCGGAATAAAACTCGACCTGTGCCATGACGGTCTAATAATTCATGAATGGCTTGAAAGCGTTGTTCTGGTTGATCGTCAATACGGTGTCCAAGCAGTTTCTCTAAAGCATCTAAATGTTGCTCGGCCAATGCCTGATCAGACATCAACACTTCTGCTACTTTTGCAGTTTGTTGATATTGTTGTTCTTCATCAAGGAACCGATCTAGGCTGCTAAAGCGCTGTGGATCGAGTAATCTTAACCGTGCAAAGTGACTTTCAACACCCAGTTGTTCTGGTGTAGCCGTCAGGAGTAATACACCCGCGGTTTGTTGTGCAAACTCTTCGACCAAATCGTAACGGTCATTACCAGCATCTTCTTCATTCCACACCAAATGGTGTGCTTCATCGACCACCAATAAATCAAACCCTGCTGCAACCGCATGTTCACGTAAATCGTCATGGTCAATGAGTAAATCAATTCCTGCAATAATGCATTGTTCAGTTAAGAACGGATTGATTTCAGGATCATGTTCCTTGATTGAAGCAGTACGTTCTAAATCAAACAATGAAAAATTCAAATTGAAACGACGACGCATTTCAATCATCCACTGATATTGCAAGGAATCTGGCACTAAAATCAGCACACGTTCTGATCGTCCAGTTTTCAATTGTTGATGAATGATTAAACCTGCTTCAATGGTTTTTCCCAAACCAACTTCATCGGCCAGTAAAACACGGGGTGCAAAGCGTTTACCCACTTCATGTGCAATATATAATTGGTGCGGAATTAAACCCACGCGTGCACCAATGAGTCCACGCAATGGACTGGTATGGATGTTGGCTTGTAATTGCAATGCTTCGATGCGTAGGTCATACCATGCTTTGATATCAATCTGGCTGGCTAAAATTCTATCTAGCGGTTTTGCCAACTGAATTTGCGCCCCAATACGCGTTTCATTCAGCGCTTTACGCTCTAACTCACCATTGTCTAGTGTACGCACGGCGTTATAACGAATCACACCAAAGCGTTCATCTAACGATTCTACGATCCAAAGCTGACCTTCCTGATCGTGTAGTTCATCGTTGACATTAAAGATAATGCGAGATAAAGGTGCATTACTACGTGCATAAACACGGGTTTCATCACTTTTAGGAAATAAGATGCTGACGGAGCGTTCATCTACGTCTATGACCACACCAAGACCCAATTCTGTTTCTGTATCGGATAACCATCGTTGACCAATAGCAAACTCTTGCAATTTTTTCACCTTTATCTTTCAGTCTTGGCTTATCAACTAAAATATCGTCTATTTTAGCTTCTCGCTCGGACACTTATTTTGACATAACCTCATATTCAAACATGAGTTTATGCAAAAAAAATTTAAATTTTGTTTAAAACGGTACAGGACAATCGAATTTGACTGTTTCACCTGTACGTGGATGCGTAAAACTGAGCTGTTGTGCATGTAAACACAACCGCGATGTCAGTTGTTGTTGCTCTGGCGTCGCATATAAAGTATCGCCAATAATTGGATGCCCCAAATATTGCATGTGAACACGCAACTGATGGGAGCGTCCTGTAATCGGAATGAGTTCTACCCGTGTCACTGCCGTACCGTGGATATCGAAATGTTCCAACGCTTTCCATTCAGTGATTGCTGGTTTGTGATGCTGGGCATCGACTATATGTAAGGGAGGATGTTCTGGATCATAAATCACGGGAATATCAATGGTTCCCTGCCCCTGTAAATGCCCACCAACAACAGCCTGATATTTTTTACTGGTTTGGCGGTCTTGAAACTGGCGGGAAATATGACTTTGCGATGGCTTATTTAATGCAAAGACCAGAAGACCTGAAGTATCACGATCCAAACGGTGAATAAGTAGCGTTTTTGGTTCAAGTTTCACTAAACGAGTTAACACACTATCAGACAGTGCTTCACCTTTACCTGGCACACTGAGTAAATTTGATGGCTTGTGGATCACCATAAAATCATCATCACGATAAATAAGGTGGTCGGTTAGAAAGCTACTCAACAAGTTAGTCAAAACTTAATCCCAAGCTGATCTGGAAAACAAGGCGGCAATAATAAAAACCTTAGTTCAGAAATACAATAGATATTACGCACAAAACTACAATTCCGCAGATTGATATACTGCATCATTGTAGTTCTATATGCTATGTATGGTGTTTATTGCTAAAAAAACAAGCAATCATTTCACTTGTTTCATCTGCTGGAACACTTCTTTCGCCGCCTGAATGGTATAGGCAATGTCCTCATCGGAATGTGCAGCAGAAATAAATCCTGCTTCAAAAGCCGATGGCGCAAAATGAATGCCTCGTTCCAACATACCATGAAAGAATTGTTTAAATGCCTCAACATCACATTTTAAGATGTCATCGAAACTGCTAATTGACGTTTGCTCGGTAAAATATAGGCCAAACATTGCACCTGCCTGTTCTGTTTTCAAGGCAATTCCAACTTCGGCAGCGACATCTTGCAAGCCTTGCAATAATTTCGCCAATTGTGCATTCAATGTGCTGTAAAACGCTGGCTGGCGCAAGTGTTTAAACATGGTAATGCCTGCTCGCATCGCCAATGGATTGCCCGATAACGTTCCCGCCTGATACACCCCGCCCAATGGCGCAATACATTCCATAATCTCACGTTTACCACCGAATGCACCCACAGGTAAACCTGCACC
>JASGGM010000202.1:0-4538 GCA_047605045.1 Acinetobacter sp.
TTTGATTTGTTGATGCAACAACATCAACAAGGTGTTTGGTTGGCGCATTCACAAAAATTTCCTGAAGATGTCCGTGTCGGTATTATGGGCTTGGGGCATTTGGGTTTATATGCAGCACAACGGTTTGCATCAATGGGTTATTCAGTCTTTGGCTGGGCTAGGCACCGAAAAGATAGTACTGGATTTATGTGTTATGCGGGAAAAGAAGAGCTAGATGACTTTTTGGCACATTGTGATATTTTGATTAATTTATTGCCTTTAACCGAGCTTACTCAAAATATATTATCTACGGCATTATTTGAACAATTACCGCAAGGGGCAAGTTTAATCCATTGTGGTCGCGGTCAGCATTTAGTGGAAACTGATTTATTACAAGCGATTGATGCTGGAAAAATCAGATTGGCCATTCTCGATGTCACACACATTGAACCTTTGCCACATGAGCATGCTTTTTGGGGACATCCACATATTTTAGTGACACCACATATTTCATCCTCTGCACCTATGCGTTCGGTAATTCAGCAAGTGATTGAAAATCATCATCGATTGCAACAAGGTTTAGCCCTAAATAATCTGGTAGATGGTTTGCAAGGTTATTGATTTTTATAGTTTATGAGATAAGCATTCCTTAATCATTAACTTTAAGTTAATGGTTTGCGTCTATAGTTTATTGATCCATGTCCTAGAACAGCGTTTTATAAATAAAGTCTGTTAGGCAGACCCGAATACAAAAACGAATTGCTGAATGGGACAAAACATGGATGCTTTACGACAACCACAATCAAGTTATTGGCATAAACGCAGGGATGCGAAACGGGCTAAATTGGAGTTAGCTCGAAAATTTAGTGATGGTGTAGTGATTCCCACAGAAAATATTGTGCAAGCATTACACACCTTAATCAAACCGCATGACAAAGTCGTTTTGGAGGGAAATAACCAGAAACAGGCCGATTTCCTATCGCGATCATTGGCGCAGACTAACCCAGAAATTTTGCATGATTTGCATATGATTATGCCCAGCGTTGGACGTGCAGAACATCTGGATTTATTTGAAAAAGGCATTGCCCGAAAATTAGATTTTTCCTTTGCAGGTACGCAAAGTCTTCGTATTAGCCAACTACTTGAAGATGGTTTATTAGAAGTGGGTGCAATTCACACTTACATTGAACTTTACTCTCGTTTATTGGTCGATTTAATTCCCAATGTTGTGCTCTCTGCAGGATTTATGGCAGATCGTCACGGCAATATTTATACAGGGCCAAGCACGGAAGATTCTCCTGCACTGATTGAACCTGCAGCGTTTAGTGACGGCATTGTTATTGTTCAAGTCAATGAATTGGTTGATGATGTCAGCGATTTACCTCGTGTTGATATCCCTTCGTCATGGGTTGATTTTGTGGTAGTGGCGGATCGTCCATTTTATATTGAACCGTTGTTCACCCGTGATCCAAAGCACATTAAATCGGTACATGTTTTGATGGCGATGATGGCGATTCGTGGCATTTATGAAAAGCATCAGGTGCAATCACTCAATCATGGTATTGGCTTTAATACGGCTGCGATTGAATTGATTTTACCGACATATGGGGAATCGCTTGGCCTCAAAGGTAAGATTTGCCGTAACTGGACATTGAATCCACATCCAACGTTAATTCCCGCCATTGAATCGGGCTGGGTGGAAAGTGTGCATAGTTTTGGTACTGAACTGGGCATGGAAAAATATGTGGCTGCCCGTCCAGATGTATTTTTTACAGGTCGGGATGGTTCGCTACGTTCAAATCGTATGATGTGTCAATTGGCAGGACAATATGCTGTTGATTTATTTATTGGTGCAACCTTACAAGTGGATGGACAAGGGCACTCATCTACCGTGACCAAAGGGCGACTGGCAGGTTTCGGCGGTGCACCGAATATGGGGCATGATCCGCGTGGCCGTCGTCACAGTACGCCTGCATGGTTGGATATGCGGCCAACGTCTGGCAGTGAGAGCGATACATACCTAGCCAGAGGTAAAAAATTAGTGGTGCAAATGGTGGAAACCTTTCAAGAAGGTGGAAAGCCAACTTTTGTTGATCGTTTAGATGCGGTGGATGTCGCAAAAAAAGCCAATATGCCACTTGCCCCGATCATGATTTATGGCGATGACGTGACTCATCTACTCACAGAAGAAGGAATTGCCTATTTATACAAAGCCGATAGCCAGCAACAACGAGAAGAAATGATTGCGGCTGTTGCAGGTGTGACCGATATCGGTTTACGCCACGATCCCAAAAATACAGAACGTTTGCGCCAGCAGGGTTTGGTGGTATTGCCTGAGGATTTAGGCATTCGCCGTACCGATGCCAGTCGAGAATTATTGGCGGCAAAGAATATTGCAGATTTAGTGACATGGTCAGATGGTTTATATGAACCACCTGCAAAATTTCGGAGTTGGTAAATGAATGCAATTTTACAGCCCCAAACGCTGAATCTCGCGCAACAGCTTGCCGATTTAGCCGTACAGGCTTTATTGGACGAAGTACGCTTATCACCAAAACCTGCATTGGTGGATCGTCGTGGTTCAGGTGCACATCAGGATTTAACGTTGTCAATGATGGAAAAATCTGCACACAGTCTAAGACCGATGTTTGTTGCCATGAGTCAGGCAGCAATAGCGTGTGGTGAAATTTCACAGACCTTACGTGAGCGTATTGGACAGATTGGAAGAGACGGTGAACACACAATGCTCTCGGTAACAGATGGTGTGAATACCCATCGGGGTGCAATCTGGGCTTTAGGGGTGTTGGTTACAGCTACAAGTGTGTTGCCATTGGGAAGTACGGCAGAAGAAATATGTATAGCAGCAGGTGAAATAGCGCAAATTGAAGATGTGGCATGGCTGAGATCTCAGCAACATTTCAATATGCAAAAGTCAAAACCCGTGCTGAGTCATGGACAAATCGTTTGGCAAAAACACCAAAAAGGTGGAGCAAAACAGCAAGCGCAAATGGGTTTTCCTGCCATTCGTCAAGATGGATTACCGCAATTACACCGTACCCGACAGCATTCAAAACGTGAAGATTTTGCTCAACTTGATGCCTTGCTGGCGATTATGCAGTATCTCGATGACAGTTGCGTACTCTACCGAGCAGGGCCAAAAGGGCTGACCCGCATGCAGCAGGGGGCTGCCAAAGTGTTGGCATTGGGTGGTGTTGCCAATCTACAAGCACGGCGAGAACTACATTTGCTTGAAATTGACTTACTGCGTATGAATGCTTCTGCAGGCGGTGCGGCCGATTTGTTGGCAGCAACATTGTTTGTCGATGCAGTTGCACACAGATTTTGTTCAAGAATTTAACATTAAATTAGGAAGATGAGGATTCACGAAATGGAAATTTTGAATTTTACATTTGATGCTCAATCTCAGGTGACAGGTCGGACGCTGGTCGGTTGTGTAGGGTCAGGCGACCTTGAAATTTTGGTTGAACCCAATGCAGGTAACAACATTCATATTCAGATTACGACCTCGGTCGATGGTAGCGCTTCCCGCTGGGAAAATCTTCTTACCCGAATTTTTGCTGTGCAAAACGCGCCTGCTGTGAAGATTGAAATCAACGACTTTGGTGCAACGCCTGGTGTGGTCCGTCTTCGCTTGGAGCAGGCATTGGAGGAAGTACAAGATGCTAAATAAAGAACATTTATTACAACGAAGAAGTTTCATTGAACTGTCAGCACGACAACGTGCGCAAAGCTTATTGGATGATGGTTTTCGAGAACTGGTTGGGCCTTTTGATCGCGTCACATCGCCGTGGTTGCCCAAACAGAATATTGTAACGCAAGCCGATGATGGTGTTGTGGTGTTAAAAGGCAGTATTCAACAACATGCTGTGGTGGTAATTGCCATTGAGGGGGCATTTCAGGGCGGTAGTTTGGGTGAAGTGGGTGGCGCAAAAATCGCGGGGGCACTGGAACTGGCAGCAGAAGACAACCGCAACGGCATTGCCACTGCAGCGATTTTGCTTTTAGAAACGGGTGGTGTGCGATTACAAGAAGCCAATTTAGGCTTGGCAGCGATTGCAGAAATCCATGCTGCGATTGTTGAATTACGACAGTATCAGCCAGTCATTGGTATTGTGGCAGGTAGTGTTGGCTGTTTTGGAGGAATGTCGATTGCTGCTGGACTATGTAGTTATTTACTCATGACCGCAGAAGGTCGGTTAGGATTAAACGGCCCACAAGTTATTGAACAAGAAGCAGGTTTGCAGGAATACGATTCTAAAGATCGTCCGTTTATCTGGAGTATTACGGGAGGTGTGCAGCGTACGGAATCTGGTCTGGTCGATGTATTAGAACAAGATGATGTTGCTGCAATTCAGCAGCAGGTACAACAATGGTTACAGCAATCGAAACCTGAGCAACCCCGAAGTACCCGTTATGCGTGGTTCTTAACGCAATTGTCACACGTCGATACAGAGACGCAAATTAGTCCAGTGACAGTACGTGAGCTGTATCAGGGAGAAAATGCATGAATATGGAAATTCAACATCAAGCTGTTTCAA
>JASGGM010000203.1:0-4524 GCA_047605045.1 Acinetobacter sp.
TTTGTGATCAGTTATTCCCTCTTTGTGAAGTCTACGGGGAATACACCCCCATCATCAGGTATTATTCCCAATGCATCAACCTATAGTATTTTTCAGGTCGATGGTGAGCTGGGTTTAAATGCGAGTAAGAATTCTAATTTTAACCTATACATTAGTGGTTTAAATCAAATCCGTTTTATCGATTGTAATCCACAAGTCACCATTGTAGGTACCAGCAGCAATGTGGTTGATTTTGGGACGATTACGCCAAAAGCATCAGATTTAAATACGGTTGTAAAACGCGTGCCGTTTAGTGTATCGGTTGCGTTAAATAATGCCAGTACGGGAGGTGTTTGTAGTGGCAAGACTTTAATGTCAACGTTTACCACCAGTAATACTGTCCGAAATCAGAATACTATTTTGGCGACAAACCGTACCGATGTAGGTTTTCAAATCTTTGCAAAAGGTGCGACTACACCAATCAATATGAATACGCCTGTGACACTGGGAACAGTCAATGGATCAGTCACACAAAATACATTTGATGCAGGAGTGATGATGCTCTCTAGCGCACCCGCAGGCGGCGATTTTACAGGGATTGCCAATATCGAAATTACTTTTAAATAAAGCGAATAAAAGTTAATATTTTTGATTGTTTTATATGAAAAATATCACATTTTTCACAATAAGTTATTTGTCTGTCTCTTTATATATAAGTAATGTGACATGCTATTGCTAACATTCCTCCTCAGTTTTTGATAAAACGATAAGTACTCTAATCATAATAAAGAAATGAGCGATGATGATTAAAGTACTTATCACCAGTTGTATCATCACAGTCAGTCTACCTGTTTTTGCAGCAACAGGTACGATCCATTTTCAAGGAAAAATTGTTGAAAATGCATGTGACACGTTCTCAAAATTGACAGATCATCGTTGTGCTGAATTTGTGAAAACTACGGGGATCAATCAAATTGAGCAAATCACGACATTCCAAACCTTGGCAGATGTTCAACAAGCGATTAAAACGAAAAGCAGCCAGATAGCCAATATCGAAGTCAATGCGATTGAAAACATGCCTCAAGTGGGCAATATTGTAGTAAGTTATCGCTAAGTTAAAATTTGAACATGATTCTCATTTAAATATATAATGATTGATTCAGGATTCACATGATTGAATGAAAGGCTGATGAAAAAAATAAACGTATTTTTTGCAAGTTTGTGCCTTGGTAGCATGGTCGTTACAGGTCATGTCACCGCGAAACCCGTGCTTCAGCCATTGGGGCCGAATATTGCCGAAACAGGTTCACCGTCTTATACATTCAAAGTATTCAATCTAGATTCTCAGGATGGCCAACGGCATTATCGGGTCTGGCTGGGCCTTCCTCGACATGCCACACCTGCGACAGGCTATCCTGTCTTATATTTATTAGATGGCAATAAGGTCATGGATAGCCTCAATGAAAAATTATTATACGCATTGAATCAGCGCCGAGATGCGCCAGTCTTGGTGTCGATTGGCTATCAAACCAATTTACCTTTCGATGTAGATGCACGTACACGGGACTATACCCTAACGACGTCTGACGGGAAATTATACCCCGATCCACGTAACCCAGCGCGTTTGGCTGGAGGTAGTACAGAATTTCGAGAAGTGTTGCTCCAAAAAATTATACCGTGGGTGAATCAAAACACCAAAGTTGATCCACAACGGAAAGCCATTTTTGGACATTCTTATGGCGGTTTATTTGTATTGGATACCTACTTAAATAGCCATTATTTTACCGACTATTTTGCGGCGAGCCCTTCAGTGACGTGGGCGGATGGGAAAATTCAGCAACCTTTACAACAGGCTTCAGCACAGCAGCTACAAGCAAAACGCCTATGGATTTTAGAAGGTGATATGCTGGACGATACTCACCCTGCCAATATTGAGCGGGGAATTCCACAAATTCTGGATACCGATCGAAAAATAACACGTGATTTGCAACGTAAAGGGGCAGATGTAAAATTGGTTGCCTATCCGAATGTTTCACACGGTGAAATGTTCCAAAAAGCTCTATTTGATGTTTTATCCAAGCAATGGTATTAGCCGTTGCCTAGATGTTGTGTGCATCGATACTGAAAAATTTCTGTATTTTCAGGTTTACGAGTAGACTATAGTCAGCCAGATAGACCATGAATTTACACTATGTCAGACACGCAAATTCCTTTACCTGAACGTATTCGCCCTCGTGACCTTTCAGAAATTATTGGGCAGGATCATCTGTTAGGGACAGGTGCACCTTTACGCCAAATGATCGATCAAGGCCATTTGCCATCGATTATTTTTTGGGGGCCACCGGGTGTCGGCAAAACAACGATTGCGCTGTTATTGGCACAGGCGGTAGATCGACCATTTGTTAGTCTATCTGCGTTGAATACTGGGGTGAAAGAGCTGCGCGAAGTCATTGCAGAAAGTGGTGATTTACTAACGGCAGTGGTATTTATTGACGAAATTCATCGTTTTAATAAATCGCAACAAGATGCTTTATTGGGTGCTGTCGAAAAAGGCAAAATTACACTCATTGGCGCCACAACAGAGAATCCCTCATTCGAAGTGAACAGTGCGTTACTGTCTCGTTGTCAGGTCTATACATTGCATGCACTGAATGCTGAAGCGACACAAACCTTGTTAAACAAAGCCATTCAACAAGACCGATTCTTAAAAGAACGGCAAATTTTTATTGATGAATATGAGGCTTTATTACAGTTTTCGGCAGGTGATGCACGTAAGGCACTGAACTTATTGGATTTGGTAGCCAGCACTTTCGAACCAGATCAAGACAATCATATTGATAATGCATTGGTGGTGAAGGTTGCCCAACAGAATATTGCACGCTATGACAAGTCTGGCGAACAGCATTACGATTTAGTGTCCGCATTTATTAAATCGATTCGCGGGAGTGACCCCGATGCGGCATTGTACTGGATGGCGCGCATGTTAAAAGGGGGAGAAGATCCACTCTTTATTGCCCGTCGAATGCTGATTGCTGCTTCCGAAGACATTGGTAACTCCAACCCAAATGCTTTGTTATTGGCAGGGGAGTGTTTCCGTTCGGTACAGGTGATAGGTATGCCTGAAGCCCGCATTTTATTAGGGCAGTGTGCTGTGTATCTGGCGACCAGTGCCAAAAGTAATAGCACCTATTTGGCGATTAACCGCGCTTTAGACTTGGCAGATAAGACCTCGAATTTGCCTGTGCCATTGCATTTAAGAAATGCACCCACCCAATTGATGAAACAGCAGGGTTATGGCATAGAATATTTATATCCACATGATTATCCTGAACATTTCATTGAACAAGAATATCTGCCACCTGAATTGAAGGGTACGAAGTTATACGAGTCGGCACGCAATAAACGCGAAGTAGAAGCCGAAAAGTTACAACAACGTCGTTGGCAACAAATGCAACAACAGCAGCAGCAACAATAAATTGAATGAAAAAAGCGTTTGATGATTGGCATCAAACGCTTTTTTATGAATCACTGAGTAATATTAGAAAAATGAGGGCGTTATTCTCCTTATTAGACGGCATCTCGCCATCTGAGTAACCACTGTTCTAACCATTTCATCAAAGTGTCACTGATCTTCCCTAATACGGCCAAAAGTATGATCGCAATAATCACAATATCTGGACGCGAGGTTTCTCGCCCATCACTCAAAAGATAGCCAATGCCTTGTGTCGCTGCAATCAACTCAGCTGCAATCATAAACATCCAAGATAAACTTAAACTGTTTCGCAGTCCTGTCAAAATACTGGGAGATGCTGAGGGTAAAATAATTGCTACAATGAGCTTAAAAGCATTCAAACCGTAATTCTTACCCAGCTCAATCAGCTTCTGATCCACATTCTGAATCCCTGATACTGTATTGGTATAGGTTGGGAAAAATGCGCCAATGGCAATTAAAGTGATCTTTGAACTTTCATCGATACCCAACCATAAAAGCAGTAAAGGAATCCAAGCCAGACTGGGAATCGACTTGATTGCAGATAAGGTTGGATCTAAAAAATCATTGGCATGTCTACTCAAACCGACCCAGATTGCAAAAATTAATCCCAGTCCACTGCCAATGATAAAACCAATCAAAACACGCCAAGTGCTAATAAAAACATGTTGCCATAAGGTATCAGATGCCAAATCTAAAAATGATTGCCATAAACTACTGGGCGCTGGTAACAGATAAGCATCGATGTAATTGTGGCGCACCAAATATTCGCAGAGCAAAATAAATACGACAGGCAAGAATAACGCCTTCGCAAGTGTCGCGAGCTTAAAATTTTTCAATCCAAATCGATGACGATTTTTAATTGAAATAAATCGCTCAGAAAACACGCCCATCGATTATTTGACCACTTTCTTGGCAAATGTTGGATCTAATAGCTGATCAACCACCTGATTTACATTGGTATTTTTTCTGACCAAACTTTCCTCAGTTAGAATCTTTCCTGATTTTTTCAGTGCTTGTGATTGAACCGCTGACGGTACGTTTTGCTCAAAATT
>JASGGM010000204.1:0-4464 GCA_047605045.1 Acinetobacter sp.
AATGCCGCGTGCACAGAAACAACAACTTGCCGATGATATTGTGTTAAATACAGGCTCACTGGACGATTTATTTCTTCAGCTTATCCCCTTACATCAACACTATTTGACCCTTGCCAAGCATGGTTAACATTCATTGCACAACAACAACCAGCTTATTATTTTAAACGCTTTTGTCGCTCTAATTGTGCCTGTAAGGGATCTTGACGATTGACCCAACGCCATGGTTGTAATGCACCAATACCCATGCCAATTAAACCTAAAATCATCGCATTATTTAAGGCTTCACCCAATAATGGAACCGCAACAACGGCCGCGATAAAGGGAGCGAGGGTCACGATACTTCCCGTCTTAAATGCACCTAAACGTTCAATGGCAGCAACATAACTTAAAGTAGAAACAATAACGACAAAAATACCATGAAAGATTCCCTGAATCAGCAAATGCGGCACAGTCGCTTCGAGCAAATGTTTAGGTAACCATAAAATGTAAATGGGCAAATAAATTATGGCTGACCAAATGGCAACCCCACTCATTGCATGCCATGCGCTTAATTTCCAGCGACGCAGTAAAACTGTAAAGAGTCCCCACCAAATTGCCGCCAGAAAAAATAAACCGTCACCCATATTAAACGCAACATGGGTTTGCTGATACATCAATATACTCATACCAAGTAAAGCCAGCATCATAATAATGAGGCTGATCCATGTATGACGATCAAACGGTTGTTTTAAAATAAAATAGGCTGCAACTGCCGTACACAACGGAATACAACCATTGAGAAAAATCGCAGCATGGGCAGCTGGCACAAAGTGAAAGGCCGAATACACCGTTAAACAATATGCAACCCCACCAATGAGGCCCAAAACAATCGGCTCTTTTCGCCACAAAAAAGCCGTATCACGACGTAATATTAAAATTGGCATAAGTACGCAAAAGCCAACCATGAAACGCAATGCAACAATATCCCATGCACTGATATGCCAGACCGCATTTAAACGCGACAATATCGTAAATCCACCCCAAATAAGCATTGTGATCAAAACACAAAGATAACCTTGGGTGCGTACAGTCATTTTTATCTCATTTTTTTATAAAATTGAGGCAGCACGAGACCACCAGATGCGATTTAGTTGCGTTGACGGCAAGCTTCATATAATGCCATTCCTGTTGCAACACTCACATTCAGACTCTGTAAATTACCTGCCATTGGAATATAAACGGTCTGATCACATTGCGTTTGGGTAATTGGACGTAGCCCTGTATCTTCAGCACCCATCACCACAACCACACCTGTACCTGTGAAATCAAATTGCTGTATCGGTAGTGCTTTTTCATCGAGCATTGTACCAACCACACGCAACATATATTGGTCTTTCACATGTGCCAACGTACGCGCCAGATTCGTCACCTGAATAAAAGCCACTTTTTCAGCACCACCTGCCGCAACTTTACGTGCTGTTGGCGTTAAACTCGCAGCACGATCACGTGGGACCACCACTGCCGTTACACCCATTGCTGCAGCTGTTCGAATACATGCACCTAAATTATGCGGATCCGTCACCTGATCCAATGCCAGAATAAGACAATTGGCATTCTTTTCAAGCATGTGATCCAAATCTTTTTCATTTAACACAGGGTGTGGACGTACTGCTGCCACGACACCTTGATGATACGGTTGCCCTGCCAGTTTTTCCAGACTGTCACGGCTGGCTTTTTGAATACTAATCCCAAACGGCTCAGCCAATTGAAAAATACGTTGTAACCGCTGATCTTCCCGCCCCTTCAATGCAAACAATGTTAAAACCCGCTCAGGCTCAAGCTCTAATAGTGTTTCAACCGAATGCACACCATAATAATATTCTGGCTTCGCCATGAACAACCTCTTAACAAACCAAAAGAAATAGGAATTTTACAAAAAATAAATCCTGCAAAGCCAACTTCACAGGATTTTGAATATGTATTAGTTTAACGGATTTTATGGCTTTTTGCTGTAAAAGCCGTTAAACAATCGTTTGTCTGCATTAACCTTCTAAATGACACACGTAATCTAATACATCGTCTGTCTCGATTTTAAAGGTACTGTTGCCAGGTACATAAAACGATTGTCCTGCACGAAACAGTTCACTTTCTTCGCTGTCGGCAATTTTTACACGACATTCACCCGATACAATCTCCATACGTTCTGGCACATGTGTTTCGAATGTAAGTGCTTGTTCTGTAGGTAGAATCACACCAAGCGTTTTTTTGGTTCCATCTTCAAATTGTACTGTATGGCTGATACACAAACCGCCAAAATAGACATTTGATTTTTTTAGCACTGATACATGATCAAACTGAACTGACATGCGTATTCTCCAAATAATGCGCATTTATAAGTAAATGAGATTGAAGTAGTTTAATGAGGCTTGGCATACTAATCAATCACCATATTGCATAAGCAGAAAAATCTTAATGTTTCAGCAATTTTTATGCCTAAGTCGTATCGACCGTATTTTCGCTGTAAACCATATTTTTCTGCGAATCACAAAAATATGGTTTACAGTATCGCCATGTTTTGTATCATCATTCTAAAATATGAAACTGTCGTGACCTTGCACAAAAAATTTGTGCTTGATTGACCAATTTCCGCAGTCTGGATGCGTAATTTATGCTGACACACTTAACACTGATTAACTTTGCTTTGGCCGATCGCTTGGCGTTAGACATCGATTCAGGCTTTAACGTCCTCACAGGTGAAACAGGCGCAGGTAAGTCTTTATTGCTCGATGCTCTTTCCGCGTGTTTGGGAGACCGCACCGATAGTCACAGCGTCCGTTATGGTACCGAAAAGGCCGATCTCAGTGCGGTATTTAGTTATCATGCAGACTCGCCAGAAGCACGTTGGTTAACCGCTCACGAATTAGAAGATGAATCGGGTGAAATTCATTTACGTCGCGTCATTTTTGCTACTGGCCGCAGTAAAGCCTGGATCAATGGCCGCCCAACCAGTTTGTCTGAATTGAAAGATTTGGGGCAATTGTTGGTACAACTGTATAGTCAACACAGCCAACAACAATTGCTTGAACCGCCTTATCCTAAAAAATGGCTAGATCGCTATAGTCAGTTCGATACTCAAACACTGGCGGTACGAGAAGCCTATAGCGCATGGCAGCATGCGATTCGTCAACATGAACAGGCTCTACATGCTCAAGCCACACGCTTGCAACGTATGACCACACTACAACAACAGCTTGAAGAACTCGAAGATGTTGTACAAAGCAATTATGTTGAAATTGAACAAGAGTTTGATCGTTTAAGCCATCACGAACACATCATGCAAGACTGTGCCCATAGCTTGAATGTATTAGATGAAGATGAACAAAATATTAGCCAAGAACTCTCAAGTTTAATTCGCCGCCTAGAAACCCACAGTGGACGAAGTGAACAACTGGGCAATATTCATCAAGCCTTGCTCAATGCCCAAAGTGAAGTTGAAGATGCCACTGCGCACTTACGCCAATTTATAGATCGGCAAAATTTCGATCCTGAACGCATGGAACAATTGAATGCTGAATTAGAGATTTTCCATCGTTTGGCACGTAAACATCGTACCCAGCCTGAATTATTGAAGAGTGAATACGGCGCATGGCAACAAGAACTTGAACAATTACAAACGCTGGAAGACCCTGAAGCACTTGCAGAACAAGTAGAACAGGCACATCAACATTTTCTAGAGTTAGCCGAACAACTCGATCAACTCCGCCGAGCAGCGGCCATTCCACTGGCACAACAACTAACCGAACAAGTCAAGCCATTGGCACTACCAGAGGCCTATTTTGAATTTAAATTCGAACCCCTAGAACAACCCAATGCCGACGGACTCAGTTTTATTCAACTGTTGTTTACTGCAAATAAAGGCATTCCACCACAACCGCTTGCACGGGTTGCCTCAGGGGGAGAACTGTCTCGTATTGCGCTGGTCATGCAAGTCATGAATGCCGAACGCACCGAAGCAGAAGTGTTGGTTTTCGATGAGATTGATGTCGGGATCAGTGGTGGCACAGCCGAAATTGTTGGACGTTTATTGTCGGGACTTGCCAAACACGTGCAAATTTTATGTATTACTCACCAAGCCCAAGTAGCTGCTCAGTCTGATCAGCACTTATTGGTGCAAAAACAACAAACCGACCCTGCCAGTAGTACCATTTTTGCACTTGATGAACCACAACGTATTCAAGAATTGGCACGAATGACAGGGGGTGTCGAAATTAACGAAACCACCTTACAACATGCCAGACAATTGCGAACACTCAAATTTCAGAGCGAATCCAGATAAATAAATGCCTCAACTTTGAACAATAGCAATTTCATTTCTAATCTATTGATACATTTTGCCAAATTACTGTCACAAATCTATTGGCGAAAACGATTTCCTCTTGTATGTTGATAAGATGAATCCATATCAACAATGCAAAGACTGATTCA
>JASGGM010000205.1:0-4463 GCA_047605045.1 Acinetobacter sp.
ATGGTGGATACAGGTGTTGCAAAATCATTGACATTCAGACGTTTCACTAAATTTTGTGGAATTTTATTTCCTAAAAATCGGACAACAACTGTGTTAGCTTGTTGTTTGACATCTACAGGGGTATTGGGGTCAAGTAAATCAATCACAACATCGCCTTCACCTTTAGGCCCACGTTGGAAATCGATGTTTGCTAAACCTTGACGACCGTTCGCAGTATTTATAGGACTACGCGCTTTAATTTCGGTGCCTTGCTCTGGAACATGGACAGGTGCAATATTTAGGATATTGCTTGCAGCATATGCTGAATGAACGGTAACCATTGCACTGACTACAAATAAAAGGTGCCCAAGTACAGGCCTAAAGTGAGTATATCTTTTAGTATGATTAAGATGATAATCAACACGTCTGATGCTCATTATTGTTTCCCCAAAAATTCAGATGGTATGGTTTCCAGTAGCACAAGGTTACGTGGTCGTTCGACATATCCGCCTTGCCCATCTGAGAGAATTTCTGCGAGCTCTATCGAACTTGGCGTAATTCGGGTAATACGCCCCCGATTTAAGCCCATATAATTCCCGACATAAACTGGCTGGATATTACCATCAGGTGTTTGAATCAATGCAACCAAGCTTGCAGCTGCTTTATGCATAGTGCCTTTCATCTTTAATGTTTCTAGTGCATATGCTTCTAATGGCTGTGGTTTACGAGATAAATCGGGATAAACTTGCTTGCCTGCCATCACTTTTAATTCTGTATATAGTGAATTTGGCAAAAATGGATTACGGAGATGTTGCGCACTATAGAGGAACGTGGGTGCGGCATCAAAAGTAGGCGCAGCAGCAATAGCAAGGGGCGACTCATTACGAATTTTTGCCATTTCCTGTTGCACATCATCCATTCGTGAATCACACCCCCATAGCATCACTGACATCGTCATTAAAATATAACAGCACTTATTCATTTTCATTGATTCCCCTTCGCAACATCAGAGGCCGCTTTGTCACCATCACTTAAGTAACGATAGGTCTTGGCTTTTAATGAATATGAAATAACAGGAATATCTGATTTTTGGCGATCGATTGTATTCGCCGTAATAGTAAAATCATGCAAGGTGACAATACGAGGCAGTGCGGCAATCGCACTACTGAAACGCCCAAAAGCGTGATAGTCACCCACAGCATCCATAGAAATTGGCTGTTCAATAAAAATTTCTTGTTTTACTTCTTTGTCTAAAGCAATATTTTTAATTTTTAAACCAGCACTTACACCAGCTTTATTAATATCCTCGACCAACCCTGGAATTTCCGACTCTTTGGGTAACTGTTCAAGTAATTGACTAAATTTAGACTCAATTTCTTTAAATTGCGATTGGTACTGTTGCAAATTACGTAATTTTGACTCTTTAATTCGGTAATCACTCAGCAGGACTTTTTCTTGGCTGTGTGCAGTATGAATGGCGTCAATTTTGCTACGAATCAAAATAAAATAGCCAAGGAAACACACAAAAGCGAATAACAGAACCCAGCACGTAATTTTGACTGAAATCGGCCAGCCACCATACTGACGGGTATCCAGTGAGTTAAATTGCTGAATAAACGCATCGAAGGAGAATTTCTGCCGAACCACCCGACCCGTTACTCGTTGAGGGATCTGATCACGACTCATGATTTCCCCCTTGCGGCTTGAGTACCCTTTGTTTTCTTCTCATCTTTATCATTTTCAGCAATTTTGTTTTCAGCCTGCTTTGCAATTTCCCCAATATCTGCCGTCACAATAAAACGGCCGTAGCGCTCTTCTTGACGAGGCACAACTGAAGATTTTTCTGTTGCTGTTTTTTCTTCAGGTGCCAGAAATGAGCTCATAAATACATTGCGATACCACGACGATGCGCCCAGTTTTCGCATAAATTCGGCCACAATGGTTGGATCGGCTGCCTGCCCTTCCACACTAAACTGGTCACCCTGACGGGTAAATTTAGTGAGATACATTTTTTCAGGCACGACACGAACCAACTCATCCAGTAATCGTACTGTAATGGGCCGTTGTGCTTGCAAATTCTGAATTAACGTCATTCTTTCAACTAAAATTTCACGTTGTTCAGGTAAATTATTGAGTTCTTTTAGCTGCTTATCTAATTTCTGATTTTGCGATAGAACCACTTGATTTGCTGCATGTTGATCTGCCAATTTTCGATCAAAATAAAACCAGCACAGCAGTACAGTAGCAATACCCAAAATGGCCACAATACTTGAAATAAATATAAATTGTTTGCGGCGCTGTTCTTTCAGCTCTTCACGCCAAGGCAGCAAGTTTATTTTTGACATTAATCGAAACTCCTTAATGCCAAACCACACGCAACCATCAGCGATGCTGCATGGTGTAAAAGTTCATCTTGATCGACTTGCGCAGCGAAATCCATCTGTAAAAATGGATTGGCAACAGACACACGATAACCCAGTGCCTGTTGTAAGAACTGTTCTAGACCAGATAAATTTGCGGTTCCACCTGCAAGAAGAATATGATCGATATTTTTAAAATTGGATGATGCAAAAAAGAGTTGTAATGAGCGTTGTGCTTGTTGGGCAATACTTTCCATAAATGGATTCAGTAAGGCTTCCTGATAATCTTCAGGCAAACTATTCTGTCGTTTCAAGTGCTCTGCTTCAGCAAAGCCAAACCCATAATATTGTTGAATTTCATGCGTAAGCTGTTTACCACCAAATACATGTTCCCGCGTGTAAATAATTTTGCCATCCTGAATAACCGACAGAGTGCTCATGGAGCTGCCGATATCCAGCAATGCAATGATACGTGAACCCAATGGCAAAGTATGTTCAAATATGCCAAATGTTCGCTCAATGGCATAACTTTCAACATCGGCAATTATGGGTGTTAATCCCGCATAGATGAGAGCTTCATGACGATCATCGACATTGTCGGTTCGAGTTGCTACCAACAAAACATTGACCCGACCAACACGGCTGGCGGGTTCAGGTAGGACTTCAAAGTCAAGACTGACATCTTCAAGTGGAAATGGAATGTATTGCTCAGCCTCCATACGAATCTGAACTTCGCGTTCATCATCTCGCATGTCTTCATCCATCTCGATAATTTTGTGGATGACGGTAGATGTCGGTATGGCAAAGGCCGCCTTAACTGTCGAAGGATTCGCATGTTCAATGGCCTTCTCAATCGCATCGGCAACTGCCTCAGCATCGACAATGTTTTTTTCAATAACGGCACTTTCTTCCAATAATACAAGTGCATAACTCTCTACAGAGTAACGCCCATTTCTTAAAGAGAGCTCCAGAATCTTTACTTTGGTCGAGCTAATATCAACACCGATCAACCCCTTATTGGATCTTCGATATACCCCTAACACAATATATTTTCCTGCTATTTTTTATTTCGATCATACTGACAATTTGATCATTTAAGTACACGAAGAAGCGTACATATACAATAACGTATATTATAATACCCCTGAACCCCATTGTTCTAGGCTATACTCAATGTCGGTTACCCCTCGTCATATTAAATATTACTTGTTATGAAAAAGCTATCTTGTTCAGGTCGAATCCACCCGATTTTTTTGTTATTTCTGATCGTTTTGATTTTAATCCCTATGGGGTTTTATGGCATGTATTTATATATTGCGCCATCGTTACCTGAAATGAGTAGCTTAAAAAAAGCGCCGCTACTCAAACCGATTCAAATTTATACTTCTGATAATCAGCTGATTGCAGAATATGGCGGAAAATTGTCTGTCCCCGTAGAATATAAACAAATTCCACCGCACTTTATTCATGCTTTTTTAGCAGCTGAAGATTCTTCTTTTTTTGAACATAGTGGGATTAGTTTTAAGGGGTTAGGTAGAGCATTAAGTGAGAGTGTAACGGGTTCTGACGTCCAAACAGGTGGTTCAACCATCACCATGCAAGTCGCTAAAAACTATTATTTGAGCCCTGAACGAACATTAAAACGTAAATTAACCGAAATTTTTCTTGCTCGTAAAATTGAGCAAAACATGAGTAAAGAAGATATTTTATCCTTGTATGTAAATAAAATCTTTTTGGGTAAAAATGCATATGGGATTGCAGCCGCAGCACGTATTTATTACAACAAAAATTTGAATGAGTTAACGATTGCCCAAATGGCAATGATTGCAGGACTACCTAAAGCACCTTCCAAATATAATCCTGTAGTTAATCCTGAACGCGCTTTAGAGCGGCGTAACTGGATTTTAGGACGTATGTTACAACTGGGCTATATTAATCAAAATGAATACCAGAAAGGGGTCGCAGAGCCTTTAAATTTAAATATGCCAGATCGCAGTGTTCTCACACGCTTCCCTTATATTGGCGAAATGGTTCGTGGTGAAATTGTTGAAAAATTTGGTGCTCAAGCAGTCGATTCTGGTCTAAAAATTTATACAACCATCAATAGCCAGCGACAACAATATG
>JASGGM010000206.1:0-4440 GCA_047605045.1 Acinetobacter sp.
TGAAATTAAATTTAGATAGGTGGCTTGATGAATATTGTTTTAAATGAAAAAAGAATTAATCGTTTTTTAATAAATGAAGATATAAAATATCATGACTTTGGTTGGCTGTGGACATCATTAGACTTTTTTGAAGATTTGATGTTAATTAATACAAGTACAGAGGACTCATTTAATATTAGAAAAGAGTTATTTTTTAATATTATTAAATATCTTATGATGAAAAATGAGTTGAAAATAGCGAATAAAAGTAAACTGTCAGATCAATATCTAAGTGAAAATTACGTAGACTTATATCATATTTTTCCTAAGTCAGAAGAAGAGGCGAATAAATGTACAAGAATAGGAGGAGTGAATATCTGGTTAATCTTGGAAGAATATTGCCCTTTCTGGCCTGTTTGGGTGGATATAGATGAAACTGGTAATGAAAAATTGTGGTGGGCAGAATAACTTTGTTCCAACTTTGTATTTCGAACTGCTCAATTGGTTTTAAAAAGAGTTATGGCGATGGTGAGTTGAGACATTAACCAGTTTGGCATTACACCTGAGCCATCACTAAAGTGGCGCAAGGTGATCCCAGACAAAAGAATAGATAACTAGTCTCTCTAAGAATTATGCACGCGCAATCATATGCGTCTGTCGCTGTAATCGCCCAAAAATTAGATGTCGGCTAAAAGCAGAGATCATCCAGAAATTGATGTCAGATGGCATCTATTTGACACACTGGAAGAAGTGCAAGATTATGCAACAAGTTAGCTGTGGCATGACAATCATGAAAGACCGCACCAAACCAATAAAGGATGACCATACAGTTTAACTTTTTAACCCCTTTTACTCACCACCAACTCTCCCAATTCAATTAAACGTGCACGAACCACATTGCGACTTAAGCCAAGCAGTTCAGCAGTTTTGACTTGGTTTTGATGGCAGTAATGATAGGCCACGCGTAGGAGTTGATCTTCAAACTGAGCATAGACATGGCCTTGGTGCTGTTGAAATAAGCTTTGAAAGGCTTCTTTTAGTTTGGGATCGATGATCACTTCTTGCGGTTTGTCATCTAAGCGTTCCTCGTTCGGTTTTGAATTCGGACTAAACTTGGTTAGCGGTAAATGGTCGGCATGAATGATGCCATCAGAACTAACCAATAAGGCGTGATGAATCATATTTTCTAATTCACGAATATTTCCTGGCCACCAATATTCTTTTAATTTGGTTTTGGCTTCCTCACTAAAACTGGCCTTGGTATAGCCCAATTGTTCATGATATTTATCTACGAAGTGGCGGGCAAGTGGATAAATATCTCCCCGACGTTCCCGAAGGGGCTTAATATCCAGTGTGACAACATTTAAACGATAATACAGGTCTTCACGAAATTGCTCAGCAATAATCGCTTGTTCAAGATTGACATTGGTCGCTGCCAAAACACGTACATCCACAGGAATACTTTTACGAGATCCCAAACGTACAACCTCTCGTTCTTGCAAGACCCGCAAAAGTTTAACCTGAATGCGTTTTGACAAATCTCCAATTTCATCTAAAAGCAGAGTACCGCCATTGGCTGCTTCAAACCAGCCCGCACTGCTGGATAATGCACCTGTAAAAGCACCTTTCTCATGACCAAACAATTCACTTTCAACTAAGTTTTCGGAGAATGCGCCACAGTTGACGGCTACAAATGGTTTATCTCGTCGATGACTATATTCATGAATTTTACGGGCAATCAATTCCTTACCCGTGCCAGTTTCTCCATGAATCAATACGCTAGCCTCACTTGGTGCAATTTGCTGAATATATTCAAGTAATTTTTTTGACTTGGGATCATTGAACACTTGTGCAGTTGCTTTGTGAGAATGGCTTCGTTGAGTCACGTCTGGGAGAGTAATAATATCTTGCTTCATTAAAAATATCCTATAGTCGCCTCATGATTTGCAACGACAATATTGTATGAAATTAAGTACATGCGTTTAATAATCTAAGATTATCATTATGCTTATGAGTAAAATGAAGGCTTTGGAAAACGTTCATTGAGTAACCATTGTCCAAGCTCTTTAATTTTATATTCAACAGGGTCATGTAAAGTTTGTGTGCGGACATTTCGCCAAAAACGATCCAGACGTAATGCAGCATGTGTTGCTCTGGCACCTGTCACCTCAAAAATACGATTGGTAATGTCCAGACTGGTACGCGTTGCGGCGACTTTAGCTGTCGCCACAGCCACAGCCACTTCCCCACGCTGTTCAGCTGTCAGCACTTCACCAATATCCCAAGCCCATTGTAATTTTGCAATGGCATGTTGATTCAGCAAACGTAACGATTCGAGCTGTAACCAGAATTCACCATAATGACGTAACACATAAGGATCTTCATTGGCAGACTCAACATCCGCTAAAAACCATGCACGGGATTCTTTCGTCGTGTAAAGTTTTGCCTCTTGTAATGCCCCTTCAGCGACACCAAGAAACATGCTGATAAAAACCAGTTGGGCAATGAGCGGGCGCAAACTTGCAAAAGGCGTACTCAGCGGGCCGGGATTAAGCAGCATATCTTTGGATTCAACACGAACCCTTTCAAAAACAGCACTGCCACTATCGGTTTGACGTTGCCCAATATTATCCCAATCATGGTATAGCGTAATACCAGAACGCGTTGTTGGAACGGCAGCGATTAATAACTTCTGACTGCACTCGTCAATGCCCGATGCAATTAACATTTCTGAATCGATAGCACCAGAGCAGAAACTTTTTTTGCCTGAAAATTCATACCAGCCATCTAAAAACTTGACGGCAGTACGGCGATCGAGGGGATTCAGTGCATTCCCCCAAAACCATGATTTCTCGGCAGTGAGTCTATACCAATGTTGCCACTGATCTTGTTCACCAAACAACCGAACAGTTGCCAGTAATAAATGATGAAAACCAAATACGTGTGCAATAGAGCTATCGACTTGTGCAAAAAGTCTAACAACATTGAATGTGTCTTGCCATGATCCGCCGACACCACCAAATTGCTGTGGAATGGACAAAGAGAGTAGGCCACTTTGACGAATCAGATCTCGTTCATGTTTGGGCGTACCGCCATCACGATCACGTTGAATCGAAGTTTGAGCAAACTGCTCTGCCAATTGCTCTGCGACAGTGACAACGTCTGTAAGATTTAGAATGTGTTTTGGATGATTTAAGGTATTCATTTTCATCTTCCTAGAAAATATTTTAATTAATTCATGGGTCATACGATAAGAGCTATGTACCTAAAGAATTATTTTTTGGCCGCGGGAACAACGTCATTGGCAATCATTTCCCCAAAAGGCCCTGTCAAATTGGTATGGCCTGATTTTGCATAACTTTTATAAGGTTCTGGGAGTAAAGGAAAGACCAACTCAGCAAAACGATACGCTTCTTCTAGGTGGGGGTAACCTGAAAAAATGAAACTTTCAATTCCAAGCTCAGCATATTCCTGAATGCGTTGAACAATCGTTTCAGGATCACCCACCAAAGCCGTTCCTGCACCGCCACGAACCAAACCGACACCTGCCCAAAGGTTGGGTGAAACTTCAAGTTGATCTCTTTGTCCATTATGTAAGGCAGCCATACGTTGCTGACCCACCGAGTCAAATCGTGCAAATGATTGCTGAGCTTTGGCAATGGTTTCATCTGAAATATGTTCAATTAATTGATTGGCCGCTGTCCATGCTTCTTCATTCGTACGACGTACAATCACATGTAGGCGTATTCCAAATTTAACTTCACGACCTTGTTGTTTTGCTTTCGCACGAATTTGTGCAATTTTGTCGGCAACGGCTTGCGGGGGTTCTCCCCAAGTGAGATAAACATCGACTTGTTTTGCAGCCAAATCCTGAGCAACAGCTGAGGATCCACCAAAATACAAAGGTGGATAAGGTTTCTGGATAGGGGGATACAAAATTTTGGCATTTTTAACCGTGAGATGTTTGCCTTCAAAATTAACGGTTTCACCTTGTAGTACATTGCGCCAAATATCTAAAAATTCATCGGCTGCTTCATAGCGTTCAGTATGATCTAAAAATAAACCATCACCTGAGTTTTCGTCTGGATCTCCTCCTGAAACGACATTAATGAGTAAACGACCATTCGATAACCGATCCAGTGTTGCGGCTTGCCGTGCCGAAACGGTTGGTGAAATAATGCCAGGACGAATCGCGACTAAAAAACGTAACTTCTCTGTTAGGGGTACAAGCGCTGAGGCAACCACCCAAGAGTCTTCACAAGACCGTCCTGTAGGAATAAGTACGCCGTAATAGCCGAGATAATCTGCTGCTTGTGCAATTTGCCGAAGATATTGAAGCGAAACTGGGCGCGCGCCTTCGCTTGTTCCTAAGAAATGCCCATCGCCATGCGTTGGCAAAAACCAGAATATATTCATTGAAGTTATACCATTATTTATGTATATGTGGTTATATAGCAAAGG
>JASGGM010000207.1:0-4334 GCA_047605045.1 Acinetobacter sp.
GGAATAGTTGATCCTGTGTGACTAATGACTTAAAGGCAGCCAGTGTTTCCTGTGGTGTTGGTAAAATTTGGCTTGGCATCCAATGCTGATTAGAAGCAATAAACCAAAGTAAGAATAATGATATAGGGAAAATCAGTGCTGAAATTATAGAGAGCCTGGTTTGATAAGGTGAAAACTTCCGCACATGATTGGGAATAGATAAAGTAGTTTCAGACATTTATTTCTCTAAAGAGAACCTAGCAATTTAGTGATTTTGGTATAGATTTCAGTATTAACGTACAAAGATACGAGTTGAACTGATTCCAGAACTATAGCTATAGTTTGATTTATAATAAAATAATAAAAATAGATTAACTTATCTAATAAAGTGAAGATATTCGTCTGTTTAATGATAGATCGTAATTTGGTCTCTTGTTTTCATCAGTATTTATAAAAACAGGCATTTCATCTTATTAATGTCAGTGAAAGTGTTCCTACTGTCGTATTATTACAAAATGCTTAATCCATATTTTAAATGATGATGTCGTTCACTATTCGTCGCTGTCGTATATACACCGTAATTTATTGTGGTTAATTTTTAGCACTCAATTTTGAGTAAACATCTAATGGTGCGCTGGATTCAATAAAATAAGATAAAAACTAAACAAATTAGTGAATTAAAATCAAATGAAGTGTTAATTTATGTTGCAAATGGTTTTTCTTATCATTATCATAATGCATAAAATACCAACGAATCAAATACGAATTAGTTAAGTGTGATGAGGGGGAGATAGAAGTTTCTGTTATTTTTAGGAAAAGATGATCCATGCAGCAACAGTGTAAAGAAGAATGTCTTTTTCGTAAGAATAGCTTGAAATATACGACATTGGTTTTTGTCGTACATGTTGGCTTAATTGTATTTGCATGGACAAATTTAAAAGTTGCTGCAACCCCACAAGCATCAGTGTCATGGTCAAAAGCACTGCATGTACGTTTTATTCAAAATCAACAAAATGTAGTTGAACCATCTACACCAGCACAGCCTGAACAGATTCACCCTGTTGCGCCATTAACGCCTCAACCGCAAGCCAATAAGTTAATTGAAAAACAAATCACGGCGACTGAATCAGTTAAAGAGACTAAAGTAAAACAGGAACAGGTTGTTCAAAAAACACCAAAGACAGAACAAGTACAGGTGCTTCAAAAAACGCATCATGTAAAAAATACAGTTACCTTAGAAACTCCAGAAAATAAAACGCCCTCGGTTCAACCCATGGCAAATGCAGCTGCGGTAAGCAATACATCTACACAAAATACAGAATCAAATACTGCACGTCAGGCTGCCCATAGTTTAAATCACGCTCGGGATGACCGTGCGGCAACAACTGCACCGAGTCATGAAAATACCACAGTTAAAGCCTTAACCCGTCGAGTGAATTACCCAATCCGTGCCAAAAGCTTGGGCGTGGAGGGGCGAGTGAAAGTGTTATTCGATATTACTGAAAATGGCACAGTTCAGAATATTCGCATTCTCTCTGAATCTCCACCAGATGTATTTGCGAGCAATGTGAAAAAAGATATGACGCGTTGGCGTTATCAAACAAGTCGTGCGCTGAGTAATCAAACCGTCACGATTATTTTTAAATTAGATGGTCATGTGAAATTAGAAAACTAATTTTAGGGTTCTAAATTACAGAAGCTTTTTATAGGTCAGTCAGTTTTAGCTATTACGAAGGGATAATAATGTTTCGTAAAAATATTATTGTGTTGAGCTTGTTTGCATCGTTGCAGCAGGCTTATGCAGCAGACACAATCAGTGAACAAAATAATGATGGTTCATCTAATGAAGATACCATCATTGTGCGTGCGACACCAACCAGTCAAACGATGGGTACGCAAATCATTACAGCCGAGCAGATTAAAAAAATGCCCACGCGTAACGGTACCATTACGGAATTGTTAAAAAACAACCCGAATGTACAGTTTGCAAATAATACTGACAGCAGCGAAACGCCAGGGGAAATTCAACCAGAGAATGTTTCGTTTCATGGTGAAAAATTCTATAACAATAATTTTATGATTGATGGATTATCGAATAACAATGTGATGAATCCAGCATCAACGTCTTCGGTCAGTAATGCACCTAATGGCTATAATGCATGGGATCTACCTGAAGGTGGGGCACAATCGTATTGGATTAACTCCGAGCTTGTCGATTCGGTTGAAGTGTATGACAGCAATGTCTCGGCAAAATATGGTGATTTTACGGGAGGGGTTGTCGATGGCAAGCTGAAAGACCCATATTTAGAACGTGCATCGGGTCGTGTGTCATGGCGTGGCACGCGTTCGGACTGGACAGAATATAAACTCGACTCTAAAGACGAAACAAGTTATGCACTGGCTAACCAAGCGAACAAACAACCCAAATTTGAGAAAAACAGTTACGCTATAACGTTGAATCAACCGTTGTCGAATAAGGCAGGACTAATTTTTGCTTACCACCGTCAACAATCTGAAATTCCTTATTACCACACAGTTTTAAAGAATTGGGTCAATCAAGAAAGAACAGCGGAAACATTTTTGCTTAAGGGAAACTATCTTGCCGATAATGGCGATACCTTTCGTGCCACAGCCATGTATTCACCACATGCGTCTAAATACTATAAGCCAAATATTCAAAATGGCGCCTATACCAATGAAGGTGGTGGGTATCGTTTTAATTTAGAGTGGGAGCATTTTGCAGGTTGGGGAAAAGTCAATACTTTAGTGGGTTACCAACATGAACAGAACCATGTAGAACATGGTGCTGATACTTATGCAACTTGGTATAGTCGTTATGGTACATCAGAGTCATCACAATACATTACTTGGGACTCTACAGCGGTTTCATCAACCACAGGGCGTGCCTTTGGTTATATTGGTGGGTATGGTGAGTATGAGACCGCAAAAGATACACTGACAGCCAAACAAGATTATCAAATTCATCCATTTAAATGGTGGAATACCACTCATCAACTTGATTTTGGTTGGCAAGTGGACTTCTCTAAAGCCCATTATAAGCGTTTACGAGATGTCGCTTTAAGTTTGGGGACACCGACTTGGGATGCATCAACAACCTGTGTATCGGGTGATGATTTATGTTTGTCTGGTGAACAATATTATTTAAGACGTACGTTATATCCTGCTAAAACAATTAATGAAAGTTACACCAACTACGCAGTGTATTTACAAGACAGTATGACGTTGGGTAATTTGGAAGTCACGCCTGGTGTACGCGTAAGCATGGATGATTTCCTTGAGAATCTGAACGTTGCTCCTCGTTTTGCAATGTCTTATGATGTATTTGGTGATCATCGTAGTCGTATTTTTGCTGGTGCGAACCGTTATTATGCAGGCAATATTTTAGCCTATAAATTACGTGAAGGTATTCGAATCAACTACACTCAATCACGCACAAGTACGACCAGTGATTGGGTAACGACCGCAACGAATAATATCGCAGCGGGACGTTATAAAATGTCTGAGTTAGATACACCTTATAGTGATGAATTAAATATTGGGATTGCACAACGCTTTTGGGACACGATCTGGACTTTAAAATACGTGCATCGCAAAGGGCGTGATCAATTTGTTAGTAAAACGATTATAGATCCAACAGATGGCTTAACTTATATAGCCATGAATAATAATGGACGAACACAAGGTGAAACAGTTTCATTAACTGTTACACCGATTAGTCCAATTAAATTCAAATATGCAACGATTGATTGGATGTTTGGTGCAAATTATTCTGAAAATAAAACCAATGCAGTCGCCTATTCATCAATATTAACTGATGAAAGTATGGCACAGAAATCGATTTATAAAGGCAAGCTGTTAAATTCGGATGAGGTTCCTGCTTTCGATTTCAATACCCCATGGAATGCCTTTATTAGCGTCAATACTGCTATTCCAAAATGGCATCTTAATTGGACCCAACGATTAGGTTATACAGCGGGGTATCGTAGCTTCACAAGTTCTACAATTGCCTGTCCTACAGATAATGCTTCTTGTGGTACTTATACTGGAAATGCAACGTTGTATACAGATAAGGAATATGATCCTTACTTCTCTTATGATTGGCGTTTTAATTGGGAACTTCCAGTTGGGAAATACCAAAAACTAGAAGTAAATTTAGATATTACTAACGTATTTAATTCTGGCATTGAAATTGACCAAACTGGTACTGGCAATAATGCGACTATAACTTATAAAGCAGGACGTCAATTCTGGTTAGGACTGGCATACAACTGGTAATTTAAAAAATTTTCATGGATGGAGTCATTAATTTTGCTCCATCCTTTTTTTATTTAGAT
>JASGGM010000208.1:0-4309 GCA_047605045.1 Acinetobacter sp.
TGAAGGTTGTGTGGTAGACGATGCAAGTGGCAGAATCTTTTTAGGTGAAGAAGATTATGCGGTGTGGGTAGTAAATCTTGATTTAAAACAACAGTCTAATTCCAAAAATGTAATGCAGAAAGTTATTGCAGTTGGAGATCATGTTCGGGATGATATTGAAGGCTTGGCACTCTATCACGGTCAGAAAAAAAGCTATTTGATTATCTCTAGCCAAGGCAATGACAGTTATGTGGTGCTAGAAGCAGATGCACCCTATCGTTATCGTGGCGCATTCCGTATTGGTTTGAATATTGAAAAAGGGATTGATGCTGCATCTGAAACAGATGGTTTGGAGGTAAGTCATCATAATTTTGGAGGCCATTGGCAAAAAGGGATATTGGTTGTGCAAGATGGACACAAACGAATGCCTGAAACGAATCAAAATTTTAAAATAGTTTCTTGGGAAAAAATTGCCAAACTCTTGAATCTGGAATAATGATTCTATTGGCGAGCAGTGGTATAAAATACTCTATTATTTTTGATAGGGTATTTTTGACTTAAAACATTGAAAAAATTATTTAAAAAATGATAAATAGATGATGAGTATTGTTGCAAAAATGCATGAATGTTAGTGTGAAACATATAATAAAATTTAAATAAAAAATTAGAATGTTCTGAGAAGGTTAAATTATATTGACATCTATTTGTTTTTAATTGTATTTTTTTGATTGAATTTCTTGGGAATTTGAATTAATAATTAAAAAGCTGAGATGTTGATTACCAGATAAGAATATTTTAAAAGTGTAAAAAAGGTGCTGTATTGATTAACATATTATAAAAAATGTGTTTATGTGTTTTTATTCTATTTGGTTGTAAAATAATTGAATAGGTACTCATGCTAAACCATATGCAAGTTCATTGTAGAAAAGGATTTTAAAGTAAGTGTTATTTAGGGTAGTCAAAAGTGAAAGTTATAAAGGTTATTTAGTTCACCAATGCAGCGTTATAGTGAAGTTTCCTATGACTTTGTAAGAACTAGATTTGTCGATCATCATATTTTTAATTAGGGGCATATTTGTGTCAAACGTCAATTTTCGGGTCGATGATGAGCTTAAAAAAAGGGCATATGCTGTATTAAATGATTTAGGTGTAACACCATCAGCGCTATTTAAATCAGTTTTACAGTATGTTGCAGATACTGGAAAGTTGCCAGTACAACATGTTGTATTGTCTGAAGAGGATGCCAAATTACTTGGGCAAATTCGACAGCATCAAGCCATACCTAATCTGGAATCTACAGAGCTTCGGTAAGGAACTCTGAATTTCGTGTTGGACGAAATTCAGAGGTAAATCGCAATTATTAAAGTAAATTAAAAATTTAAATTTACTTTTGTATTTTAGCGACCGCCGTAAAGTGATATGTATTGATTCAAACTTCTTTGCTGCTTAGGCGATTGTGTTTGATAGCACCATCACGCATACACATTGGTTATAGAGCTATTCGTTGAGGAGATAATGTCGTAGGTTCATTATTTCCCGATGGAATGCGGTGTCAGAAAGAGATTCTTTTATTTTTATGCATGATGGAATTCGTGTTCGTTAAACATGTTTTTATAGAATAAATTTTTACACTAAAAAGACCCCTAAAAATAGTGAATAATTCTGTAAACAATCTGTAATTGTAAGAAAATAAATAGTCAATTGCCTACTGCATGCAACTAAGTAAAATTGAGTAAGGCTTGCTTAAGGTTATATTTGCTATTTGTTGGTTTTGCGTTTAGGTGACTGAAAAGCAAGACAAAAAGAATGCCTGAAAGCAAGTTAGAAAGACTGGATTGATAAAATAATATCATTTTTCTGAATGAGAAACTGAGAAAAAAGAATCAGTCCGTGATGACCAGCCGACTTCTTGCATTTTAGGGTCAAAATAGGACCAATCTCACAGAGATCAGGTAAATTCGAGGAAACAATATGGCTGTAAACGATACACTGGCAATGACAACCAGAAAAAATAAAAAAGTACTGATTGCAAGTTTGACAGGCAGCTCGATTGAGTGGTTTGACTACTTTCTTTATGGTACAGCCGCGGCGCTAGTTTTTAACAAAGTATTTTTTCCGATGGTTGATCCTGTACTTGGATTAATCCTTTCCTATTTATCTTTTTCCTTAACATTCTTTATTCGTCCAATTGGTGGTGTAATTTTTGCGCATATCGGTGACCGTATAGGACGTAAGAAAACCTTAATACTGACACTTTCCCTCATGGGAGGTGCAACGGTGCTCATTGGCTTGTTGCCGTCTTACGATCAAATTGGAATTTGGGCACCCATATTGTTAATCTCCTTACGTATTCTGCAAGGCTTAGGAATTGGGGGGGAGTGGGGTGGAGCACTTTTATTGGCTTATGAATACGCACCTGAAAAACGCAAAGGTTTTTTTGGCAGTATTCCACAAGCAGGGGTGACCATAGGTATGCTTATGGCAACGTTTGCCGTGACCATGATGACACTTTTAGATGATGCTGCATTTATGAGTTGGGGGTGGCGTGTTCCATTCTTGCTCAGTGCCATATTGGTTTTACTCGGATTATGGATTCGTAAAGATATTGATGAAACGCCTGCATTTAAAGAAGTCAAGGAAAGTGGGAAAGTCATTAAGTCACCTTTGGGGGTTACCCTAAAACATCATTGGCGTGAAGTATTGATAGCAGCAGGGATGAAAGTGGTTGAAACGGCACCCTTTTATATATTTTCTACTTTCGTGGTAAGTTATGCGACAACCACCTTGCACTATGAGAAATTTCAAGCTCTACAGGCGGTCACGCTGGGCGCACTGGTTGCAACCTTGATGATTCCAGCCATGGGCGCGCTGTCCGATAAAGTAGGTCGGGCTAAGATTTATAAAGTCAGCACCATATTGCTGGGTTTATTTATTGTGCCTTGGTTTATGTTGCTCAATACAGGTTCGACTTGGGGAATTACGTTGGCAACGGTAATCGGCTTTGGGGTTTTGTGGTCACCGATTACCGCTGTTCTTGGTACCTTGTGCTCCGAAATTTTCAGTGCAAATGTGCGTTATACAGGCATTACGCTGGGTTATCAGCTAGGGGCTGCATTGGCGGGAGGAACGGCACCACTCATTGCGACTGGCTTACTGGCCTATTATGATGGCGCTTGGGGACCCGTTGCGATTTATTTGGGAATTACGGTCTTGATTTCACTGGTTGCTATTTTCTTTGCAGCTAGAAACATCAATAAAGCATCGCAGCATTTGTAGGCTACTCCTGTTTGCACAACCCAAAAGTAAATATTTTTCCGTATTGTTATCCATATGATCGATCTTGTTGTATAGCAACCGGAATAGCCTTCATATGGGTCATTTAAAAGTGAGAAAGCTAAGAAGATAACGGGATGGTTCAGTCTTTGTAGAATATATTTTGAAGTGAAAGAACGGGGGCAGTGCCCGCGTTCTTGCGCATAAATTGAATAACTTTATGCGCATCAATTTTAGGTAGTTAAGCACTCGGAAAACACAATCGACATCTTTAAGAGAAAAATACTTTTCAATATTTAATGACGCTACTTGGTGTTATAGATCAGTTCCCTTATCGTTTTTTCAATGCTATCCTTCCTCCGAAAATCCACCAAAACAGGTTCCATCATTGGTGTTCATTACACCATCTTAAATCTATTGAGTGCTTGGATGCGTAAATAACACATCACTGTCTCGTGGTGTGGCGGTGTAATTATTTTTGTATTGTGTATACGTCACTGGCTTATCTAGAATTCTATCAGGCTATCTTTATGTTATCTCATGTCCGAGAACAATGGTTCTCTAACATCCGTGGCGATGTGTTGGCAGGGCTTGTTGTCGGTCTTGCACTGATTCCCGAAGCGATTGCTTTTTCAATCATTGCGGGTGTAGATCCTAAAGTGGGTTTATACGCATCGTTTTGTATTGCTGTTGTGATTTCATTTGTGGGCGGTCGTCCAGCCATGATCTCGGCAGCGACAGGTGCGATGGCATTGCTTATGGTGACATTGGTTAAAGCACATGGATTGCAATATTTATTTGCTGCAACCATTTTGACGGGTGTCTTTCAGATATTGGCAGGTTATTTAAAACTGGCCAAGTTAATGCGCTTTGTGTCGAAATCTGTTGTGATCGGCTTTGTTAATGCACTGGCTATTTTGATTTTTATGGCTCAATTACCTGAATTAACGCATGTCACTTGGCATGTCTATATGTTGGTGGCACTGGGTCTGAGTATTATCTATTTATTTCCACGTATTCCTAAACTTGGAAAATTACTGCCATCTCCACTGGTGTG
>JASGGM010000209.1:0-4300 GCA_047605045.1 Acinetobacter sp.
ATTTATTTGAACAATCGATTAAAGGTTTAGTTGGGGGATTGGATCGTTATTCACGGTATCTATCTCCAGAAGATTATCGCCAGTTGGTACAATATACCGAAGGGGACGTTGCTTCGTCAGATTTTGACTTAAACTTTGATAAACCACGCCATCAATGGCTGATTTCCGATTTAAAAGACGGTTCAGATTCGGTCAAACTTGGTCTACGAAATGGAATGGTGGTTTATAAAATTGACAATCAGGAACTGAAAAATTTAAATCACGAACAAGTTCGAAATCTCTTATATGGTGCAATTGGTACGGTCATGACGGTACAGACAACACCGATTGGGCAGCCCACGACCATTGTTCGGAATAAGAAAGTAGAAGTTGAGGTTTCATCGTTGCTGTTACACAATCAGGTGCTGATCATTAAGGTTCCTGTATTTCAACAAGAAACAGCAAGTGAAATTAAAAGTATATTAGAACAATATGCAGCCAGTCGAATTCGAGCGGTGTTGATTGATTTACGGAATAATCCCGGTGGTTTGCTCTCTGCCGCGGTTGAAACAGCAGACTTATTTTTAAAAAATGGTGTGATTGTCACCACAAAAAGCCGTTCAGAGGGAGATCAAACTTTTCAGGCCTTGCCTGGGAATGAGTTTGATCAAATCAAAATGGGATTATTAATTAATGGTCGTTCGGCCTCTGCCGCGGAGGTCTTTACAGCAGCGATGAAAGATCATGGACGTGCATGGGTGATGGGTGAAAAAAGTTATGGTAAAGGCGTCGTGCAAAAACTATTTCCTTTACCCAATGGTGCAGCATTACAAATGACTGTGTCACATTACTATACCCCGGAAGGTACCATGATTGATGGTCAGGGAATTCAACCTAATCAAATTTATGCATTACCGATCGATATGAAAGATGAACTCTATATCGAAAATGTGGCTGAGTTGTTGTTAAAGCATAAGTAAATTCAACATGTATGTCTAAATACTACGATGGAAGCCTGAACGATTTAGATTATTCATTGTCTTTGAAATGAGTATCTAGCCCAAACTTTTTTAAACGATATCGCAAAGAGCGAAATGACATTTTAAGTTGCTTGGCTGCAAGCGTGCGATTCCAGTGCGTCATTTCTAAGGCATTAAGCAAAATATCTTTTTCAACTTGTTCTAAATACGTTTCTAAGCCATTTTCAGGTAAGGGCTGTGCGTTATTTTGAATCATTGGTAAAGTCGCCGTGTGATCTGATATCGCAGGTTCAATGCCAGAATTTGAGTGTTGCGTGAAGACAATACGGCCTTGTAATTGAGATGCTTCGATATATGCATCTTCACCTTCACCCAAACTAATTGCGCGTTCAATCATATTGCGCAGTTCACGTACATTACCCCTAAAATGGTGTTGCATTAAATATTGTTGGGCCTGTCTGGACAGGCGTTTTAAAGGAATTTCCCATTCTTGACAAATTTGTTGACAGAAAAATTGTGCAAGCTCGATAACGTCATTTCCACGGTCACGTAAGGGTGGGAGATGAATATCAATCACGTGAAGACGGAAAAATAGATCTTGTCTAAATTTTCCAATCTGTACCAACTGTTCTAAATTTTGATGCGTTGCGCTAATTATTCTAAAATCGACAGCAATTTCGATTTCACTTCCGATAGGGCGAATTTTCTTTTCTTGTATAGCACGTAATAATTTCACTTGCATAGCGAGTGGTAATTCAGCCACTTCATCTAAAAATAAGCTTCCACCATCAGCGGCTTGAATTAACCCTTGTTTGTCTTGCGTTGCACCGCTAAAGCTTCCTTTTTTATGACCAAAAAATTCACTTTCCATCAGTTCAATGGGAATAGCACCACAATTGATGGGAATGAAAGGGCCATCTTTTCGCTTGCTGAGTTTGTGAACCAAATTGGCAACCACTTCTTTCCCTGAACCAGACTCCCCAGTAATGAAGATAGGCGCTTGTGTACGTGAGATTTTGCGTAGGGTCATGCGCAATTGTTGCATGGATTCCGATTGACCAATCAATAATTGTTCATCAATGGGAGGGCAGGTTTTGGTTTCATGTGGAACAATGGCTTTTTCCAGCAAGCCTTGTAATGTTTCAAGGTTGACAGGTTTGCTGACAAAGTCGAAAGCACCTGCTTTGAGTGCTGCAATTGCAATCTCCATATTTCCGTAGGCGGTGAGTACAGCGATTGGTGTCAGCGGATAATGTTCGGTAACGTAGTGAACCAGATGCAGACCATCACCATCGGGTAGATTTAGGTCGGTTAAGCATGCATCAAAAGACTGTAATTTTAATTGCTGTTTCGCACTAGCGACGTCATAGGCAACGTCACATATAAACCCCAATCGTTGTAAGCTCATTTGCATTAGAGTACATAAATCTTGTTCATCATCGACCACAAGAATGCGTGCTGACTGTTTAATCATATTGCCCCAAAGTCATATTTAAATAGATTGAATGGCGTGGCATTCAATGCGGAAACATGTTCCATCTTCTAATTTGCTATAGCTTAATTTTGCCTGATTTGCTTCACAAAAACTATGGGATAAATACAAACCGAGTCCTGTTCCTTCTGCTTCAGTGGTAAAAAAAGGAGAGAACAATAAAGCGTGTTGATTTTCAGGAAGCCCGTTTCCAAAGTCGATGATGTCAATACAGGTTTTATCATTCACTGTATAACACGTGATCTGAATATGTGTTGCATGAGAGGCGTTATGGCGCAATGCATTGTGTATCAAATTGATGAGCACTTGTCTTAATTGAGACTCGTCGAAAGAAATGCATAAATTTTGTTGAACGTCCCTTTGGATTTGATTTTGCTGTATAGAAAAATCTTCATTTACGACCGACTCAATAAAGGATTTAAGGTCAATTGTATGAGGTAATGTGGTGGGGTAGCGCGCCATGTTGAGGGTAGATTGAATGATTTTATCGATGCGTTGAGTTTGCTTATCGATCATGCCTTGTAGCATGTTTTGAGTCGTATGATCGGCATCTGGCCAAAGTCCGTTGGCTTGTACAATACTGGCAAGTGGGTTACGAATTTCATGCGCGATGCTTGCTGAAAGCTGCCCTAAAGCCGCCAGTTTCAATTGTTGGGCATGCTGATTCAGTTTTTCGGCATGTTGTATCGTCAGTAGGGTTAAGGTTTCTTGTGGTAGCGTCAACTTTTGTACACGGATAATTAACTGTTGCTCAGTGTTGTGGTGAGGGATATTTAAACTAAATCGCTCACCTTGCTGTACTTGATGATGATATAAATATTGATAAAGTGGGAAGTTAAACTGCCACAACGGCATTTCTTTAAATTTATTTTCAGGGGAGATACCCAGCAATTCATCGCTTGCAGGGTTACTCAGAACAACGCATAGCCGTTGATCGACAACTAAATACCCCATATCAATTTGTTCTAAAATATATTGGTTAATATTTTGCAGTTGTTCCAGTTCATACGATTGCGCTAAATTTAAATTTTCCATAAATCTAAAGCGTTCTACAATGCGTCGAACAATGAAATGGACGACAAAGAACAAAAATGCTAAAAGTACCGTGGTTCCCAAATAGTGTAAATCGGTCAGTTTAAACCATGCTTCAACGAATTGTGAATACACAATAATAATGACCGACAGTAAGGTTATACCTAAGGCTTGACGACGATTTAGCAATAAACTTGCTGTAAATACTGTAATTACAAAAAACAGACTAATATGTAAATTGATCTGTCCCATTGCCAGATTTAGGCATCCCAGACACAATACATCGACTAAACTGAGGAGAAAAAGCTGCCGTGATGGCAGGATTGGAAACCGCCGAAGAACATAGAGCTGGATTGCACAAACCAAGGTATAAAAAATAAGGGTGATGACATAAAATTCAAGATGCTTAAAATGATCGTGAATTTGAGGAAGGGTTAGGGCAAATATAACCAGTAAACAACATGCGATGGCAAGTCTGTATGTACCATACCAAATGCCTAAGCGGTAGGAATTTGCATGTGTCGTCCTGATATATTGCTGCATAGATATTACAAAAATAGATTAAGGTTTAATGAGACCATAACGCATGGCAAGACGTGTTAATTTAACATCACTGTCGATATCTAATTTTTCAAAGATACGATAGCGATAGGTATTCACTGTTTTGACACTAACAAATAATTTATCCGCAATATCCTGTGCACTATGACAATTGATCACCATCATTGCCACTTGCATTTCACGTTCAGAGAGTTGGTCGAAAGGTGACTGCTGTGTGTCTGATAGATAGGAACTTGCCAGTTGTTCAGCAATATCA
>JASGGM010000210.1:0-4260 GCA_047605045.1 Acinetobacter sp.
ACTATAAGCAATTAAAATACTGGAGAATAATAATTTGTTCATATCTGTTTTACACCATGAAATAACATTTCTAAGTTAGCATAATTTTTTAAAAAAAATGTGTGCCGATAACTATTTACACACATTTTTCATATGCAATTGGAAAAATTTAAACCAGTTTTTATAGGTTTGCTTTACCCATTGAATGTGGCAATAAAAAAGTGAATGGTATCGCCATTAGCACCACAACACTTGCAACAACAAAAACTATTTCACCCGAAATAATTGACCAATAATGCCCCGCCAATAGACTTCCTAATGCCACGCCTAATCCCCACATGGTACTGTAAATGGCTTGGCCTCTCCCTTGTAAATCGGCCTGAAAATTCTGAAAGATGACTTTCATTGCAATAACATGAAACAAGGCAAAGCTAAATGCATGAATTGTTTGTACTAACAGCTGTAACCACAGCTGTTCGGGAAACAACCCAACAACCAGCCAACGCAATGACGTCAAACACAGACAAAGTATCACTAAAAAACGCCAACTCATACGTTGAAGAAAAATAGCTGCTTTAGCAAACATTAAAATCTCGGCAATGACACCGATAGCCCACAGGAACCCAATTAAACCCGTACTATAACCATGTAAATTCAAGTAATTACTATAAAAACTATAAAAAGGTGCAAATGACAACAATAAAATAAATTCAATGATAAAAAATGCAATAATCATTCGGTTATTAAGCACAGGCCATAATGGCGTGAGTTTCTGCCGTACCAGTCGTGTTGTTTGTGGTTCAGCGATAATAAAAGCCCAATAACAAGTCAGTAAGGAAAGCCCTAACAAAATGATTGGAAGCTTTTCAACTGAAATAATATCTAATACAGCTCCCACACCAAACACTGCAACAATAAACCCAACCGATCCCCATTTTCGAATTTTGCCATAGTGTTCTGTTTTCTCTTTACCGAGCCAAAACAAAGTTACGCTTTCAAATTGCGCCAATATTGCATTCTGAAAGAAACTAAAAATCAGCATCAGACCTGCAATTGCTTGAAATGAGTTGGGTAGCACAAAAATTGCAAACCAAATACACGCCTCCATACAGGTGGCTATACGCACTAATAACATGCGTTTTCCTGATCTATCAGCAATCCATCCCCAAATCATCGGTGCGAAAAAACGCGTAATAATAGCTAGAGAAGATAAAATACCAATTTGCTGGAAGTCAAAACCCTGTTTCTGAAGATACAAACTCCAAAAAGGCATAAACGTCCCCACTACAGCGTAGTAGAAGAAGTAAAACCCACTTAATCTTGTTGAAATTGCAAGTAGTTGCACCTAGTTGGATTCCTTCGTATTTTCAATATCTTGATTGGAATACAGATTGTATCAAGTTGCATATCTAGGTTACCATTTGTAATGCAACAATCTACAAATTGGTCTACAAATTGGTCTACAAATTCAAAATAGAAAATTTTTAAAGCTTTTGTAGCCAGAATAAAATTTAATTGAGGTAATTTATATTCTCGTAAGAAGTATATAGATTTTTAAGATAAAATTTATGCAATCAACTGAAAAGTTCTCGCTCCATGCGGTAAGCAACCAGTTGGTTATTTTCATAAATTTCTTCAATAATTTTAAATTTTTTACTTAAGTAAAATTCTTTAGCAGTTAGTGTGGATTCAAGAGCTATTTTTTGAATACTTTTTTCCTTGGCAGTATCAATCACCTGATTTAATAATGCAGAACCAATCCCCACACCTTGTTGATCTGGAAGAATGTAGTTTAATAGCAACACCCCAGCTTTTGAAAGGAGAATAAACCCTATTACTTCTCCTTCTTTCTTATATATAAATGCAAAAGAATTTTTCATCCATATTGAAATATTTTCAACTGTTTTATTAGATAACCATTTCTGAATTATTTCAGGATTTTCTTGGTGATCAAGTGTACAAGCCTGAATGCTAAGAGTTATTACATGAACTATATTTTTGACATCATTTCTGGTTGCAGACAATATCACTATTTACACCCCAAAACTAATTATAGGTCATAAGTCATTAATAATTCGTAGTTTAACAGTTTGTCTTGGAAAGTAAAAACTATAGATTCACCAATGAAGTGACTAAATTACTATCTCTAATGTTATGCTCAAATCTAGATTCAATCTGGTATTGTGCCAGCTACCCAATTAATCACTAACTCTGCGATTTCATCAATTCAGCATGGGTTTACATCTATCCCTGTCTCTTCCAATGGTTTGAAATAGATTTCTCATGTCCATGCATATAGTGATAGAGCACGTCCCACGGATCCCAAAGATTGAGCACAAAATCATTTGAATTTTAGAGGCCATTCAGATCCACTTTTTCTGCTGCATCAAGCAAATACTGAGCATTTGAGCATTCAAATGTTACCCCCAGCTCTCATATCCGTAATTTCATATATTATCACCCAAATTCCTCTTAATTATTATATGGTTAAATTATTTTATTTAACTTATATAAATGATACTATATATTAGTTGTAAATAAAAATCATTTATTTTTTATTTTTATATGGGTCAGTATAGGTAGAATCACTTTGAAAAAGATCGGAATTTTCTTCTTTGTTTTAGTTGTCGTCGGGGTCGTCTACACCATCATTGAACGATTGTATATAAAGCAAAAGCTACCCTCATGTTCAGTCATGACCAATCAACAATTAGAAACCATTGTGACCAATGATTTGCGTAAAAATAGAATTCCAAGATGGGCCGACTTAAGTGTTGACTCCTTGGGAACTCAACACCCAGAAATTAAATTTCCAGAATCAAGTTTTAACAATTCAGCGAATCAAAAATTAATGTTAATAGCGGTTGATATTGTTGGGGTGAATAAAACAGTAAGTCACTATGCTATTTATGATTGTGAAGATGGTCACGTAGAATATTCGGGACGAACATTGTCATAATTTAATTCATTCATTATGCTGGAACTACCCTTAAACTTTTGAATTGATTTAAGGGTAGTTCTGTCGACATTATTACCGCATTACTGATAATTCACTTATTTTTCAATATCTTTCTATTAAAATCTTTATTTTTATTGTAGTTTTTGACATTCCTTCAATAATCTTGCCTGAAAATCGACAATTGCTTGAGTTTGCATTTCTGCATTCGAGCCAACTGGAACTTTATAAGCTTCTTCAATTAAGCGATGTACAATTTTTTTGGTATCTTGTTCAACTTTTTTATCGTCATAAGATGTTTTTGCCAATACCTGATCAAAAATAGGGATCACTTGTTCAATAGGTATATTTTTTTGACGCAATGTCATTACTTCTTTGGCGCCCTCTGACAAAGAAGTGCACTGCGTTTCTGAAGATATTGCACTATGCCCTAAGGGGCCATAACTACTCAATAGCACCATCATCAATAATTTTTTTCTCATATTAAGCCTCTTTTTCAATTTTTTGCTTAACAACAAGTGAATGAATAACTCAACACAGTAAAGTTCATTCAACCTTAAAATTTACGTAAAAAAAACCTGTAATTTGGGGGAATTACAGGCTATAAACTCAATAACTATGATTTATTAAATATATAATATCATAATATTAAAATACTTAAAGCGTTTGCCTTGGAAAATGTGACTCAATTAACATTTAATTACATTGCATGTAAAGTCTATAGCGAAACTTATGACGATTTTTGAATGATTAATTATTTACGTATCTTTTCTGACCCTTTATTCGAGTACAACTTGATAATCATTGGGTGTGATCTTGATCTTCATTCCTTGAAATTTCCGCTTTTCAGGATTCAAAGATGACTCCATCACTTCCTGAGCGAATTTTTTATCATTCATTAACGTTGTATAAGCTTTATAGCCAATTACCAATTTTGACGGATCTTTATCCTTATTGTCTTTTTTAAAGTCTTTAATTAATTTTTTCAAATTTTCAATGCTTATATCTTTCATGAAGTCATTCCAAAAAATGGTTTTCTATCTTTTATCATTTTGATATGACAAAAATAAGTCAAATTGATTAAGTCAGGACCCAACAGATTGTTTGCAATGATCTACGCGTTATTGAATATGGATTCACATTACAATTGCCAATTTTTTAGCTTTGAGGTTTGACCAATGCCAACATTAAAGGTATTGGTTGGGTCTAAGCGAACATAGTGCTGTTTTAATGCTGGTTTTGCTCTATATAAATGCCCAACATTATGCTCGGCAGGATATTCAGCTCCACGTCGATCCAACAGTTCCCACATTTGATGCTCCATC
>JASGGM010000211.1:0-4160 GCA_047605045.1 Acinetobacter sp.
CAAGGGTATAACCTGCCATACCAGAACCAATAATTACGATAGGCTGCATGCCAAAAAACTCCTTAAAATTTAAACGAATTATAAGCGGTAAGACCATGCTCGCATGGTCTTGAATTATTAGAGTTCGACCATTTCGAAATCTGCTTTAGACACGCCACAATCAGGGCAGGTCCAGTCATCGGGAATATCATCCCACTTTGTTCCAGGGGCAATACCATCTTCTGGCCATCCTGCTGCTTCGTCGTAAATCCATCCACAAACGATGCATTGATATTTCTTCATGTATTTCTCCAAAGCTGATGGGGGATAAGCCTGTCAGCAAAAAATCTTATTTATAAAGATAAGTACAGACATCATAATCGTGTACTTTCTATAGAAATTTTTACCTTGTTCTCATTTAAAGTAAAGGAGTTATTTAAGATAAATTGCATAAATAACATCGTCTGGCTGAGGGTATGCTTCCAATTTGTATAAATCTAAAAACAGTGCTTTAGACCAAAGTTGAAATGAAAAAAGAATAGATTTGTGTAAAATATATGCGAAAATTATTTTTCATATAAAAATAAATTAATTTATTTCAATGGTTTGATAATGCGGCTGTATTCTTGATCTGCCAAGTTTAGGAAAAAATCTAGAGTTTTATATTAAAAGCGATTAAAATTAAAGCAAATAAATCACAGATGTTTCCTGCTATGAATTTTGCTAATACGTTTTGGACTCATATTCGTACGGTTCCGAATTTCCCGAAAACAGGTATTTGTTTTTATGATTTAACGCCATTATTGCTTAATCATATTCGCGAAATGACCGATGCGTTAGTTGCAAGTATTCCAGCTGAAAAAATTGAAGCAGTGGATAGTTTTGTCGCAGTTGAAGCGCGTGGTTTTGTATTGGCAAGTTTCTTGGCACAGCGTTTAAACAAAGGTCTCATTCTTGTTCGTAAGGCTGGTAAATTACCACCGCCAGTGGTGGGTGTTGGTTACAGCTTAGAGTACGGTGTCGATAAATTGGAAATGTCGGCTAATTTAGAGCCACAAAAAGTCATTTTGATTGATGATATTTTGGCAACAGGTGGTACGCTAAAAGCCGTTCAAATTTTAGCGCAAAAGTGTCAGCTTGATGTTTTGGGCGCTGCCATTTTGCTCGATTTAGATATGGAATCCAAACATGTTGGATTAGATGTTTGGTCGGTTGTGAAAGAAAGCGAAAAGCCAACACAGGAACAAGTGGCATAATCAAACATTGCTACATTGTAAAAAGCTGTAAAGCATAAAACGGAGCCGATCAATTTTGTATCGGCTTTTTTAATTGTGGTATTTTCTTAAGATCAAAAATTATTGCCGATAAACACAAAACGTATTTTCAAAATGCTGAATCAAGATATTGATGTTTTCTGGATATTCTAAGCGATGATAACCACCATCATAGGTGTGTACGATCATAAATTTTTCAAGAATTTGCTGTGTCTTATGCATATCTATCACTTCATCGGCAAGCTCTAAATAGGCCATTTGTGGAATGTCATGATCTAAATCGGCATCCTGAATAGCAGGATAATCACTTCTGAATTTTGGGGCTAAACTTGGGTTTGCCACAATCGCTGGTAAGTGAAACTGGTTGGACATCCGTAATGCCCAATATCCGCCAACGCCGTGGCCAATCAATAAATCAGGTTTAATCTTTTCGATAATCTCTTGATAAAACATTTCAACAGTTTGGTGACTGAGGTTGCGATAGTCGACATCAATACAATATTTATGTATTGATTGAATTACATGGAATTTGGTTGATTCTTTAGAAGAATCAAGTCCATGCAAAAATAAAATTTTAGAATTATTTATCTTCATATTCGTATTTTCACATCGAGGTATGGAAAAAACAGGAAGAAACATACACATGGTCTTAAATGTTCTCAGTTTGGGTTTATTCTACGGATGTTTTTGCGCTCTGAAAGCTAGCGAAAGGTCTAAGATGCCTTCAACTTTGATCGCAGAATGATCATTGAATGCTAAAGACTTCACAACAATTGAAGTTTTAGGGCTCGAATAAAAAATTCACTCGAAAAAATGTCGATTTCTGCTATGCTATACAGCTCATTTTTTTAACATATTTACGAGGCAAAGATGACGCAACACAACGCTCAATCGACTTCTGAACCCACTATTTCCGAAAACGATTTAATTGCACAGCGTCATGCCAAGTTAAAGCAAATTCAGGAAAAGGCGTTAGAAACTGGCAAAAGTCCATGGCCAAATACGTTTAAGCGTGAACATTACGCAGCCGATTTACAAGAACAATTCAAAGATCAAAGTAAACAGGACATTGAAGCGAGTGAGCATGTTTATGTAAAAATCGCGGGTCGTGTGATGTTAAACCGTGGTTCTTTCATTGTTTTACAAGACATGACAGGGCGTATTCAATTGTATGTAGACCGTAAAGGTTTGCCTGCTGAAACTTTGGAAACTATTAAGTCGTTAGATTTAGGCGATATTGTTGCAGCCAGTGGTTATATTGGACGTTCAGGCAAAGGTGATTTATATGTACACCTTGAAGAATTTGAATTACTCACTAAATCATTACGTCCATTGCCAGATAAATTCCATGGTCTAAGCGATACTGAAGCCAAATACCGTAAGCGTTATCTCGATTTAATTGTGAATGAAGAAACGCGCCTGACTTTTGAAATTCGTGCCAAAGTCGTTGCGGGTATTCGTCAGTTCTTGACTGAACAACGCTTTATGGAAGTTGAAACACCAATGATGCATATTATTCCTGGTGGTGCATCTGCCCGTCCATTTGTGACACATCATAATGCGTTAGACATGGATTTATTCTTGCGTATTGCGCCAGAGCTTTATTTAAAACGATTGGTTGTAGGTGGTTTTGAACGTGTATTCGAAATTAACCGTAACTTCCGTAATGAAGGTGTTTCAACTCGCCATAACCCAGAATTCACTATGATTGAATTCTATCAAGCCTATGCCGATTATAAAGATTTGATGGCATTGACTGAAAATATGCTGGAAAAACTTGCACTGGATATTTTAGGTAGTACCGATATCCCTTATGGTGATGAAGTATATAGCTTCAAAGGCCCATTCAAGAAAATCTCAATGTTCGATGCAATTCTTGAGCATAATCCTCAATTGACACCTGAAAATGTGGGTGACCGTGAGTTTTTAGCCACATTCGTTCAAAATGAATTAAAAGAGCAAGTGAAGCCGAATTTTGGGCTGGGTAAACTTCAAACGATTGTTTTTGAAGAGACGGTGGAAACGCAATTACGTCAACCGACATTTATTACAGAGTATCCTGCGGAAACTTCGCCGCTGGCTCGACGCAATGACAGCAATCCACATATTACCGATCGTTTTGAGTTCTTTATTGGTGGACGCGAATTGGCGAATGGTTTTAGTGAGTTGAATGACCCAATTGATCAAGCGGAACGTTTCCAAGCCCAAGTTGCCGAAAAAGATGCAGGGGATGATGAAGCAATGCATTATGATGCAGACTTTATTGAAGCTTTGGAATATGGTTTACCTCCAACAGCGGGTGAAGGGATTGGTATTGACCGTTTGGTGATGTTATTTACCAATGCTGCCAGCATTCGTGATGTATTGTTATTTCCACACATGCGCCGTAAAGATGTTTAATCATAATGATTAAATGAAAAAACACCTCTTATACGAGGTGTTTTTTTTATCTACTCTATTTGTTTTTACGATGATAATAATAAATAACTTCTGTTTTATCGATTTTGTTTTTTCATCTATGCTGAGCGCATTCAAAAATGATGAGGAACGTAAACGATGAATTTGAGTAAACCCGCTTTGGTGAGAGTGGTAAGAGATCTACAACTGCCTAGTCATTTTTTAAATGATATCCAGAAAAATCGCCATGTTGATGAAATTCGTCGCATGGTGGATGCGTTAGATCATTTACAACAACATTGGCATTGATACGCCAAAAAATAAGCACCTCTTTGGGTGCTCATTTTATGAATAGATCAATGGTTAATTAAACGACAAATGGGAATACACCTAGCAATATTGCACTTCCCATTAAGACCAAGCTGGTAATTGTGGCCCATTTTAATGTGAATTTTTGATGATCGGCAAATTCAACCCCTGCCAAACCACACAGTAGATAAGTTGATGGTA
>JASGGM010000212.1:0-4033 GCA_047605045.1 Acinetobacter sp.
TTCCCACGCTGTATTTAATCCGTATTGAAACCGAAGCTGGGGTATTACAATTGCGCGCAAACGTGGTTGGTGCAACGGTGTGGGGTGTGACGGGACAAGCACCTGATCATCCTGTGGCTACACTAAACTGGAGGGAGGTGACAGGACAATTTACCTATACTGATGGTCGGGTGAAAGTCCTGAGCAATGGTGCAGGTGGGATGTCAATTCGCCAATGGAAACCGTATCCAGCAATCTTTGGTGCGGAGCTGTTTGGTAGTACAGCCTCGGATAATCTCGCTCATTTTAAAACGTTGTAATCTCGGGAAATGTTCCAGCCTGATTCTTATGTTTTACTATTAAAATAAAACATTATAAAAAAGCAGAACCAAAGTTCTGCTTTTTTATAATACCTCAGTCTCATACTGAATTAACTCAATATTGCACAAAATATAAATGTCTATATTTTTCTTAAATAATAAAATGCATTGTTCCCTCTTAATCATGATCAAGTTGATTTAAGGTTGATCATTAGATGATGCATTTATTATTCAACGTAATATTTTATATTGAAATTAATGACCACCTAAAAGAATTTGAGTAATTACACCCGTTGCAATTGCAACAAGAACATAATCGCCATTTACAAGTAACCAGCGATGATCGGGAGGTGGAGGAGGAAGCTCTCGTGCACGCCAATCATCTATATAGTAGTCTCGATCACGGTATTTGGGTGGTACGCGATCGCCTTCATGCCAGTTTTGATATGGACGGGGTAGGTCTTCTCGATAGGCCTGATGATCCTGCTGATAACGTGGTGAATGATCATGTTGTGATTCATCATGATCCGCTTTCAATTCATGAGAATGTTGTTGCTCTGCTTCACTGTCATCATCATTTGGTGGTGCAGCGAAGGCCGTACCTAGCATCGAAAATGCTAATAATCCAACCATTGTGGTTTTTTTTAATTTCATGATTTATCCTGAGAGTAATTAAAAATTAAATATATAAATAAAATACGCATAAAAAGTGTAGTAAACGTTGTAAATAAACGTATTTTAAAACTCTTTATACTGGGTTTATATTGTTGGTATTGATTATGGCAATAATATAGTAGTTTTTTATGACTAAGAAACCACTATGTTTGTTTTAAATAATTAAAAATATTTTATAAATTTTTAATGTTATTCACATATCTGGCTTGTTGGTATTCAGGTTTTTACACCTCTATTAATAGAGGTGTATCCGTAATTCATTGTATCGTAACTTGTGTTAATAAAAGTAGTCTCATTTGAAATTAAGAAAAGAGCCAATTGTGCCATTTCCTTGGGATCACCTAATTTGCCAATTGGATGTAAGGCCAGTACCGCTTGTTTTGGTTCTGGAGAAAGTGTGTCTAGCAAGGTGTTATGCATATTTTTTGACAATAGATTTACTAATATCTGAGCCTATGACTACGACCACTTTTTCTTGCAAAACACTCATCATGAATATCCTATCTTTCATACATTTAATATTTAGTTCCGATTAAGGGATGAGAATGGCACGTCCTTTGATTTGCCCATTCTCAAGTTTTTTATAAACTTCAATGGCTTGATCAAGTGGAAAGGTTTCTGTTTCAATATGGATTTTCTTTTGACGGGCTAATTCAACCACTTCTATTAATTCAATACGTGAACCCCAATAAGGATTTTTAACATTTACCCCGAAAGGCAGCGCAAAAGCATGCCAGTCAAATTGACCACCACCCAGTCCAACAACTGTTAAATCACCATCTAATCCAATGAGTTGTGTTGCCAAAGTAATTGTTGATTGAATACCAACAAAATCCAATACAACTTTGGCTTTTTTACCTCCTGTAATTTTGAGAATATTTGCTGTAGTTGTGGGATTATTGGAGTTAAAGGTATGTTGGGCACCGTATTTTTGAGCAAGTGCTAGTTTTTCATCATTGATATCACATGCAATTATTGTAGACGAACATATAGCAGTTAAAATTTGTATAGCAACATGACCTAGTCCACCTACGCCAATTACAACAACATATTCATCACTCATTAATTTGTTTAGTGAGTTTTTAATAGATGCATAAGGTGTTAATGCTGCATCTGTTAATGGGGCAGCAATAACAGGATCTAAATCATAAATTGGCACAAGTAAACGTGAAGAAGGAACTAACATATATTCTGCCATACCACCATCAAGTCCCAATCCACCACCTAAAGCGCTCTCTGCCTGATGATCACAATAATTTTCTGAGGACTTTTGACACGGTTTACATTGACCGCACCCCCATGGACCATAAACCAGAACAGCATCACCTTTTTTAAATGTTGTTACCCCTTCACCGATATCTTCAACCCACCCTGCATTTTCATGACCTAGGGTAAAACCTGTAGGTATAGGAACGCTCCCATCAATAATATGTAAATCGGAGTGACATACTCCAGCCGCTGCGATCTTTAATAAAACCTCATTTCCTTTTGGTTTTGGTATTTCTACATTATGTTCGACAATAATTTGATGAATACCTTGGAATTTAACAGCTTTCATAATTTTATTTCCTTACAAAGAATATTAAATAGCGATATAAAATCTAAAATGCATATAAGAATCTTAGATTGATTCTATTACTTTCTTTAAAGCCATTCTCTACACTGAGATCACGACCATAATTCGCAATGAGTTGAGTTCTTGCACTTGGAGAATAAGCGGCACCAATCACAAATTTTGTTTGAGTCAATGAACTGGTTTTTATATTATTTTGTTCGGTATCACCCGCATAGCTGTAAGATAAGCCAGCACGTAGATCAGTTTGAGGATTGAGTTGATATCTTAGGCTTGTTTGGACTTGATAGCCGATATCTTGTTGCAATGTACCACCACCAATGGCATCTTTATTATCGCCATAAACAGTAAAATCTGCGACAGCATCAAAGCGTACTTTATCGATTAATTGAGTGGTGTAGCCTCCTTGTAACGTGAATTTAAGTCGATTTTCTCCAATATTTAATATTTCATTTTGCGAATATTTTCCTGTGGGCAGGAATAAATACGGGGTAATCCCTATATTGGTTTTTGTTTCCTCATTATGGTAAACAAAAAAAGTAGTCGCAATTATAATATCTCCTAAACCAGAATTATTACCATAGCTAGAGATATCTTTGCTTGCATTTAAATATCCAACCGGAATGAATATTTGTGGTGCAATTTGAAAATTACCTAAGCTCATATAATGTGCAAAACGAGCAATGGTGACATCTGAGACTAGTTTGACATTTACATCTGATTTATTGTTTCCTATATATAAACTATCTCGATTTGCGTGTTGATAATATAAAATAGCTAAATTGGTACCATTAGGCGCATAATCATAATCACCTGCATCGACATCAATTGCATAAGTAGTATGACTAAGTAATATGCCTATAAATGCTAATAAATATTTTTTCATTTCGTCATCCCTAAGTGAATTTTGAATATGTATTCAAGTCGTCATCAAAATTCTATGAATACATTATTTTAGTAATACATAAAGGAGTGCTTTATTTAACGCTGTTTAATATGCCAAATATTGGTCATATTATTGAACTATCTATCTATAGTATTGATTTGGCATATTTCGCATTAAATTTATTGATCACGTCTTTATCCCCTTTAAAAAATAATCAAATTAAACCTGACTTCCTTTTCTTTATTGAAAAGATACAATCCCTGAGCAAGTTTATTTTGATATTTTAATCATACTTTGTGTTTCCCCTTTAAAAAACTACCCAAAAGGGTGGTAGTCGGAATAGGAATGTAAGGAGTAGTTTGATAAGTGCTTAGTCGCAATTGATTGCATGACATTCAAGCAAAAGGAGAATAGTTATGACTGTAATAGGGCACACGGATGTTACAACTCAGGATCACTCTGTGACGTTGTGTAGTCAGAAAAAGTTAATTAATATTGATAATGGCGGAACCCTGACTGATTTTTGTGTGATTGATGGCGGTAAAATTTACCGTACTAAAAGTGTGACCACACCTTATGATTTAAAGCGACACTTTGTGG
>JASGGM010000213.1:0-4000 GCA_047605045.1 Acinetobacter sp.
ACGACACTGGCAACTTCCTGCACTTTGCCCATGCGTTGCATTGGAATCATCTTAAGGGCATGTTGTTGAACTTCTTCAGTGACCATCTCGGTTTCTATGAGTCCTGGTGCAACACAATTCACAGTAATTTTGCGTTTGGCAAGTTCCAGACTTAAAGCTTTGGTTGCACCAATGAGCCCTGATTTTGCAGCACTGTAATTGACTTGACCACGATTGCCCATCATGCCCGATACTGAGGAAATAGTCACAATGCGCCCCCCCTGTTTTAGGTGAATCATGGGCATAATCAATGGTTTCAGCACATTATAAAAACCATCCAATGCAGTAGACAGCACAATGTCCCAGTCATCGTCACTTAATGCAGGGAATGCCGCATCTCGCGTTAAACCTGCATTCACCACCACACCATAAAATGCGCCATGCTGTTCAATGTCTTGTTGTAAAATCTGTTGTACGCCTTCTCGCGCATTCACATCAAATTGCAATGCATGACTGTTACGACCCAATTGTTGAATCTGTTGCACCACATCTGCGGCTTCGTCCATGCGTGAGCGTGCATGCACAGTCACATCAAAGCCTGCTTGTGCCAGTTGTAATGCGATTTCACGCCCAATACCACGACTTGATCCCGTGACTAAAATTCGTCTTGCCACAATTATTCCTTATGTTCTGCTGTATGCGGTTGATATACACTGAGTAAAGCGGATAGACAATGTGTATCATACTGAATTTCACATTGAAATTGCCCTAGACCCTCGTGCATATAATGTTGTTGTGCTTTAATTTTTAGCGTTTTTCCAATTTCAAAATAATCCATTTCCAGTACAAGCTTTCGCGTTCCCAATAGATATCCCACTTGCGGTGTTGCACCGCGTTGTTGTCCTTGATGTCCAGCAAAAGCACTCACGGTTTGCGCCATAATTTCAATGGCTGTCCAACTTGGCAACCCTTGTTGTTCACAAAACATTAATTCTGGTCGGATAGTAAGTTCTGCAATTGCATAATCTGTACCAAATTCAACAATCGAATCGATAAACACCATCGGTGGGCGATGAGGAATAAACTGGAGTGCTGATTGTACAGAAACTGATTCACTGGTCATGCCACACGCTCCTAAAATCAAAAAGAAGTTCCAAAAATCAGGCTCATATTACTTCCACCAAAGGCAAAAGAATTACTCATCACATAATGAATGGGCTGACTGATCTCTGCTTGCTGAACATAGTGCTGATCGGCAAGCTCAGCATCAATCACCCCTGCATGATGCAGCGGTAACCATGACTGATCGCATAACACCTGCTGACAAATAAAGGCCTCCAATGCACCCGCTGCACCTAAACAGTGGCCTGTTTTATGCTTGGTACTACTGATTAAGGGTGCATGTCCAGCAAATAATTGACGAATAGCCTTAATTTCCATGGCATCATTTTGTGGTGTCGCCGTACCATGTAAATTCACATAATCAATATGTTGGCTGTTTAAATTTGCTTGTTGCAATGCCCGTTGCATGGCCTGATAAGCCCCTCGCCCCTCTGGATGCGGTGCAGAGATATGCCAAGCATCCATCGACTCTCCCACACCCACCAACATGACGGGCGCCGCTGCTCTGGTCAACAAAAATAGACTTGCCGACTCACCAATATTAATCCCATCACGCGCAACACCACACGGTTGGCAAATACCTTGCGATAAGCTCTCCAGACTGTTAAAACCATTCAAAGTCAGTTGGCATAAACTGTCTACACCACCCACCAATACTGCATCCGCAAGATGTGCATTGAGTAGGCGTTGCCCTGTAGCAAAGGCTTTGGCACTCGAAGAACATGCGGTCGAAATGGTATAAGCCACACCCTGCCATCCCAGAAATTGCTTCAAACCCAATGAAATCGCATTCATTTGTTGTTTTTGATACGACATCTCCACATTCAAATGCTGAAAATGCTGTTGCAAAATAGGCTCATTATCTGCAATACCTGAAGTTGACGTTCCTATCACAACAGCCAAACGGTGCAAGGGAATATCATGCGTTAACCGTTGTACTTCAACCTGAATTTGCCGCAATGCGGTCAAAGCCAAACGTAAATTACGTGAGTCCAGCGGCTGTAATGCTGTTGGTAATATGCAATCCTCTATTTCACCTGCATAGGCACCGACATAGACATGACCATCAACCAGTAAATCATCTCGTAAACTGAGTGTATCTGTATGATGTGTCAAGGCATGTTGCAGTTGTGCGGATGAACTCCCCAAACTCGACAAGGACGCACTACATTGAATGCCCACTGCGGATGGATTTTTTGGCAGATGATCGAACGAACTCAGCATCTTCATCACTCCTGCAAGTCGCGAACTGGACTAAAAAACATGCGATATGGCACTTGCCGATTTTCCACATCAATTACTGTATGATGACGCCGAATTTGCAAAACATCTTGTTGATGAATTTGAATGATATTGATATCACCTTGTTGGCGTTGTTGCACATCGGCAGAATGTAGAGTGCTAAAATTGGGATAAGTCGCGAATAAAATATCTCGTACCAGAAACTCAAACGGTAATAGTTTCAATGCATCGATACGCTGTTGCACTTGAACATGTTTGCCATCAAAACTGAGTTGGAACAACGGCTGCCCAGTCAAACTCAAGGCAAGCATTGTCAGAGACTGGCCTTGTTGCTGTTGGTAAAGTAAAAAACTAAAACTCTTATTTTTCCACTGAATTTCCAGTTGATCTTGCCGATGATACGACTGCGCCTGCCACTGTGCAGATTGCAAACCGACTGCTTTTGGATACCAAGACTGACAGGCCGACAACATCAATGTCAGCAACAGCATCACCGTCAGTCCGCAAGCACTCATTTTTTTCATGGATTACCCCAACACGGCACTTTGATCCAGACCAACACGGCAATATTCAGCCAACATGGCTAAACGGCGCTGTGCATTTTTATTCATCGGATTAGCTTCATCCCATGCATAACCCGCCAGTAGGGCAGAAATCATCGCCCGAATTTGCGGATTTTGATCTTGTGCAAACACCACATCCTGAAATTCGCCGCTATACCATGCATCCACATAAGCACGAAAAACATTAATGCCCCGTCTTAATGGAATTTCATACTCTTTGTGCCAGTCAACCGATTCACCTTGTAAATAACGATGTAATAATGGCACCACCAAACTCGCAGATTTCAGTGCAATCGTAACGCCAGATGAGAAAACAGGATCTAAAAACTCACCCGCATTGCCCAACAAGGCATAATTACGATGTGCCAAATGTTTTACATCGGCAGCATAACCCACCAATGTACGAACGGGTGTATCAAACTGGGCATGTTGTAATACCTGCGACAATGCCACATCGTCAGCCAGAATTTTTTTAAACAATGCCTGTAAAGTGAGAGCCGAGTCATCCCCTGTATATCCATAACTGTCAAAAAAATCCTGCTCGGCTACGATACCAAATGATGCACGCCCATCGGCAAATGGAATCAGCCAATACCATGCACGATGGTCTTGTTCATGCACGGTAATTAAGATTTTTTCTCGGTCAAAATCAGGCTGATTGTGAATACCATCTTCGATATGCGTAAAAAGCGCACGTCGTACAGGAAAATCAGAAGGGCTTTCTAAATCGAGAAATTTTGGCAAGATTCGACCAAAACCACTGCCATCCAGCAAAAATTTTCCTGTAATATCATAGATATCACCCTGTGGGTTTTTCACCGTTAAACGCGGTTGCGGTGATGCCACATCCACAGCAATCACCTCATGCCCAAAACGAATATCGACACCATACTGTTCTGCTTGTTGGGCCAAAAGGTGGTCGAATTGCGCCCGACGCACCTGAAAGGTTTCTCCTGGCCCAGCACTCAATTTTTCCCGAAAATCATAGAAGCTACGTTGCGAACCGCGTAAGAAACTTGCGCCATTTTTATATTGAAATGCATATTGCTGAGCATGTTGTTCAACCCCTTCCAACAAACCCGCTTCTTTTAAGA
>JASGGM010000214.1:0-3988 GCA_047605045.1 Acinetobacter sp.
CAAGCAACGCGTAGTGTGTTACTTGAACGTGTACACTCAATTGCAACAGGTTTTGGTGTTACCGATAAAGCAGCCACATATGAAGTTGCTGCTGCAAATCAATATGCACAAATGAGTAAAATTGGTGATTACGCACAATTTGCAGTGGTCATCTGTATTGCATTGGTTGGACTTGTTTTTGCAAAAAAACGCATCTCTGAAAAATATCGTGCGCGTAACAGTGTAGAACGTGTTGTGCAAATCGCATTGGCATTGTGTTCAGGAGTTGCCATTTTAACGACCGTTGGCATTGTGCTGTCAATGCTCAGTGAAGCTTTGCATTTTTTCCATTTCGTTAGCCCAATAGATTTCTTTTTTGGCACGGAATGGGATCCAGGTTTTAGTACATCAGGTGGGGCAGATGGCCAATATGGTCTATTGCCATTACTCTGGGGTACATTGATGATCAGTGTAATTGCATTGCTTGTATCAATTCCTGTGGGATTAATGATTGCCATTTATCTGGCCGAATATGCAGCGCCTCGATTACGTTCTTTTGCTAAACCTGTAATTGAAATTCTTGCTGGTATTCCGACCATTGTTTACGGTGTGTTTGCTTTAATGGTTGTTGGGCCGTTTTTTAAACAAATTGGCGATGCAATTGGCTTGGATATTAATGCGACCAGTGCATTAACAGCTGGCGTGGTGATGGGAATTATGATTATTCCCTTTGTGTCATCTTTATCCGATGACATTATTACACAAGTTCCCCGTACATTACGTGACGGATCCTTGGGACTAGGTGCAACCAAATCAGAAACGATACGTCAGGTTGTAATACCAGCAGCACTACCGGGGATTATTGGTGCATTTTTATTGGCAGCGTCACGTGCCATTGGTGAAACCATGATTGTGGTATTGGCAGCGGGAAATAGCCCATTATTACACTTCAACCCGCTTGAAGCAGTGTCCACCGTTACCGTCACGATTGTGAATCAGTTAACAGGCGATACCGATTTTGCAAGCCCTCAAGCCTTAGTCGCTTTTGCACTCGGTTTAACACTCTTTGTCATTACCCTTGGTTTGAATATTGTTGCACTTTACATTGTGCGTAAATATCGGGAGCAATACGAATGAGTACTCAAACAGCAAATTCATCGGTATTTGACTCGAAAACAGCCGCGGAATTACGCGACAAACGCAAGAAGACCATTACACAATCTTTAGCGAAAAGGCATAGAAAAGAAAAAACCTTTCGTGTAATGGGATTCTCGGCGGTCGTGATTGGCCTACTATTTGTGGCAATGCTTTTTAGTAGCATTTTATATAAAGGGTTGCCTGCATTTTGGCAAGCCAGCCTCAATGTTCCTATTTATTTCGATCCAAAAATTATAGATGCAGGTCCCAAACCTGTGCAACAGGCGAATGAATCACCCGCTATTTTTCAGGAGCGTTATGTCGATTGGCAAACAAAAATGGGAATGGTGGATTGGGATGCGTTAATTGTGAAGGGCATAGAAACGAAAGATCCAACTTTGGTACAACGAGAAGACGATCTTCGTAGTATCTATAGTAGTTCCGAGGCCTATCGTTTACGAGATATGGTTTTTAACGACCCGAGTTTGGTCGGTAAAACCCAAAATATGAAATTTTTAGCAGATGCCAATGTTGATGTTTGGGTTTCAGGAAAAATTGACCGTAGTCTTTCAGATGACCAGCAGCAGTTAAGTCCAGAAGTTCGTCAATTGGCAGATGCCTTAGAGAAAAAAGGAATTCTAACCAATTCTTTTAACACTAAAATTTTCACCAACACCGATTCACGTAGCTCTCCTGCAACCAGTGGTTTAGCAGGTGCGTTCATGGGATCGCTATTCATGATGTTGATTGTGATTTTTGTATCGATCCCGATTGGTGTTGCAAGTGCGATTTACTTGGAAGAGTTTGCAAAAAAGAATGTTGTGACCGATATTGTTGAAGTAAATATTAACAATTTAGCAGCAGTTCCTTCTATTGTATTTGGTTTATTGGGTGCATCGATATTTATTGGCTGGATGCATTTACCACTTTCGGCACCCTTGGTTGGTGGTTTAGTTTTGAGTTTAATGACTTTGCCTACCGTTATTATTACCACACGTGCTGCATTAAAAGCGGTTCCTCCATCCATTCGTCAAGCAGCACAAGGTCTAGGTGCATCTCGGGTACAAACTGTATTTCATCATGTACTGCCATTGGCACTACCTGGTATTTTAACAGGTGCAATTATTGGTGTGGCACAGGCATTGGGCGAGACTGCACCTTTACTCTTAATCGGGATGAGTGCCTTTGTCGCCAGTGTTCCTGCAACGCCTTTAGATCAATCCAGTGCCTTACCTGTACAGATTTTTCTATGGCAAGGTAATGAATTACGTAACTTCTTTGAAGGGCGAACCTCAGCGGCGATTATTGTATTGCTTGCCATGATGATTGGTTTGAATAGTCTGGCCATTTGGTTACGTAAAAAATTTGAAGTGCGTTGGTAAAATAGGTTGATATCATGAAGACTACAGATATTTCAGATTCCTTAGAAAAGGATAGATTAGTGAACACTGAACAAAGACAGTCAAATTCAGAAGCATATACTAAGCCACAGGGCACTTCTTATGTTCCACACTTTGAAGGTCATGCAGCGAAAAAAGAAATTCTGACAGAGGTTAAAATTAGTACACAGGATGCACATGTGTACTATGGAGATTTTGAAGCGATTAAAGGAATTGATTTAGAGATTTATCAAAATGAAGTAATTGCATTCATTGGTCCTTCAGGTTGTGGTAAATCGACATTTTTACGTACGTTAAACCGTATGAATGATACGATTGATGGTTGTCGGGTGACGGGTAAAATTTCTTTAGATCATCAGGATATATACGACCCAAATCTGGATGTTGTTTTATTGCGTGCTCAGGTTGGAATGGTTTTCCAAAAACCGAATCCATTTCCTAAATCAATTTTCGATAATGTTGCTTACGGTCCCAAACTTCATGGTCTGGCGAAAGATAAATATGACCTTGAGGAAATTGTCGAAAATAGCTTGCGCAAAGCGGGGTTGTGGGATGAAGTCAAAGACCGTCTAAATCAGTCTGGTACAGGATTATCTGGTGGTCAGCAACAACGTCTTTGTATTGCGAGAACCATTGCCGTTAGTCCAGAAGTCATTTTGATGGATGAGCCATGTTCAGCACTCGATCCGATTGCAACTGCCAAAGTGGAAGAGCTTATTTCTGAATTATCCAATCAATATACGATTGTGATCGTGACTCACTCAATGCAACAGGCAGCACGTGTATCTGACCGTACAGCCTATTTCCATTTAGGGGATCTTATTGAAGTGAATTCAACTGAAAAAGTCTTTACTCAGCCCGATCATCAATTAACCGAAGCCTATATTACAGGTCGTTTTGGATAGCAATAAAGCCGCTTTGTAAATACAGCAAATTTTAGTAATAAAAACCTTTCTCTGATTCAAGAGAAAGGTTTTTTTAATCATTAAAATGTGAAATTTTCTCAGTCACTATTGATATTTATGAGAAATGACCTCATCTTAAAAATTATCAATAAAATTATTTAGGCGAATTATGCTATTTCAATTGCCCAAGCTCCCTGCTGAAATCAATATCACTCATTTAAATGCGCGAGTGAATGAGCAAAGAAAAAAGATTATTCATCAAACGGCATCAAAGTTTGAACTTTTACAGTTTACGCAACAATTATCGAAAGAAGCCAAGCTTCGTAAAAAAAACAACCAAAAGGTTTATGTGATTGACTTTAAAGGTGATGTGCAGGCATCAGCTGTGACTCAATTACGTGAAGAAATTACATTGATTTTGGCAACGGCGAAAGCAGGGCAAGATCGCGTATTGATTCGTCTGGAAAGTCCTGGCGGAATGGTGCATGGCTATGGTTTAGCAGCTGCACAGTTGGTACGTTTGCGTGATGCAGGTTTTCATGTCACCATCGCTGTCGATAAAGTTGC
>JASGGM010000215.1:0-3946 GCA_047605045.1 Acinetobacter sp.
CTTATTCACCAAAATCCCATCGTGCGCGTGTAGTCGCTGCAAACAATATTTTTAACGCAATTTTTATGGTGGCATCGGCTATTTTTTCCATCATCATTCTAAGTGTGTTAAAACTTGATATGAAATTCTTGTTCAGCTTCACTGCAATTTTGAGTGCAATTTTTTGTATTTGGCTGTTGCGCTCACTGCAACCTTTACTCAATACTTCCCCCATTACACTAGAGGATTAAAAAAATGCGTCAATATTCAGGCATTGATCGTTTGATTCAGTCTTTTGATCAGGGGCTACGTAGCTTAGTTCCTGGTGCAACTGCTGCACATCGTGCCAATCCAGCTCACACTAGTGAATCAGCTTTAACTGTGAGCGAAGCGCGTCATGTCGCAGGTTTAATGCGTGTCAACCATAGTGGTGAAGTTTGCGCGCAAGCCTTGTATCATGGTCAGGCCCTGACGGCAAAATTACCCCATGTACGTGAAGAAATGGAACATGCTGCCCTTGAGGAACAAGATCATTTGGCATGGTGTGAAGACCGTTTAAAAGAACTGGATAGCTTTCCAAGTTTGCTTAATCCTGTCTGGTATGGACTGTCTTTTGCAATGGGTGCTGCAGCAGGAATTGCGGGGGATGAATACAGTTTAGGTTTTGTTGCAGAAACCGAACGTCAGGTCAGTTTGCACTTAGAAGATCATATTCGCCAACTTCCTGAACAAGATCAACGTTCTCGACAAATTTTAGAACAAATGAATTTAGATGAATTGCATCATCGAGACACAGCTTTAGATGCGGGTGGTGTTGATTTACCACTGCCTGTACGCATCACAATGACTGCGATTTCAAAGCTAATGACTAAAACCAGCTATTACATTTGACTCAATTTTGGATATTATTCGGCTGCTCTAACACATGTAATGTACCCATATAAGCAGCCGATGTTCCAACCATCTAAATGGTTGATGGTCAAATTAAATCATTTCAAACACCAAACTCTTCATTAAGCATAGATACGCTTTTCAATACCTGACAATCCATACTGAAAGCTTGTAAGTCCTGCCAAATAAACCTTTGGATAATGAACAGATGCATGATCAAATTCAATATGATTCACCAATTCACGCATTGGAATTTTCACATCCAACGCGAAAGGGATTTTCTTGGTATTGAATATCAAATCCGAACCTTGAATTGACCATGCAATTAAATCGATATCCAGAGAAATCTGATGCGATGGGCGAATCCGCCCCGCTTGCTGCTCCATTTCTTGAAGCAGCTTTTGAATATCATTCAAACTCATTTCAGACTTAAATGTGCAAGCACAGTTTAAATAGTCTGCGCCAACCCCATCACGACAAGGAATCTCGTACACGTTCGAACATTGTACAGTTCCCAATTTCGCCAGCGTTTGAATTGCACAAAGAATGTGTCGAGCTGAATCTAGATTACTCGCAAAGGCGAGGAAAAAAATCGTTTCGTTGGCGTTCAAGGCGAATTCCTACAGAATTGGCTTGCGCGATAATCGCAGGCTTACGAAGAGTGAGTCGGATGGTTTGAATTCCTTCAAACTGCTGAAATAACCGTTTTAAAACCAGATGCGCTGCATGTTCAATCAATTTTGGTTGTGCAGACTGGATCACTTCAGCACACAACTCACAGATCAACGCATAGTTCACAGTATCATGAAGATCATCGGACAATGCTGCTGCCTGCAAATCATGAAAAACTTCCAAATCCAGCATTAAAGGCTGTTGAATTTGGCGCTCCCAAGCAAAACAGCCAATCACGGTCTTTACTTCTAATCCTTCAATAACAATACTATCCATTATACAATCCTAAACATCAATTGAAAATTCACGAAGTCTATCCGCTAATGTGGATGAATAGTATTTGGAGAAATCGTTTTAATTTCACTCACATGGTCTGATACACCGACCATTTGAAGGCGTTGGTCAGCGTAAATATCAACATATGGTGCTAATACACGCATGAAGCGATCAAAATATAACATTTGTTTAAATAGTAAGGCAAAATCTCTTGGAAAGTGAATGCCATGACGCTCTCCCACGGCAACCATATCCAGCATGACATCATTTAACTCGGCTGGACTGGTGGCTAGAATTTGCTGTGGATCGGCCATCACCACGCCGCTAAATAAACGTTCAATATCTTTAGCCAAATGTGCAACATCAACTTGTTGACTGGTCATACCCATTTTTAGCATATTCTTTGCCATGGCAATATAATCGGTATGTTGCAAAGCATCCATAAATGCAATACAAGCTGTCCAAACCTCAGGTTTCAGTTGCCCGACAATCCCAAAGTCGATAAAACCAATGCGCCCGTCTTCAAGCAGCATTAAATTACCTGCATGTAAGTCTGCGTGAAAACTATTACACATCATTAGACTGCCAAACCATGTGTTCATGGCTGTAATCAATACTTGTGATGGATCTTTAGCATACTGCTTAACCACCTCAAAATCAGTCAGCGGGACACCGTACAGTCGTTGCATGGTCAACACACGGCGCGTTGAAAATTGATGATAAACTTTGGGCGCTGTTGCAGCCTGATTTTGAGTAATATTGAGATATTCTACAAAATCATCCAGATTTTTTGCTTCCTCAATAAAATCAACCTCACGAACCATACGTGTTTTAATTTCATCTACAATATTCGCCAAAGATGCAAACTTGATTTTCGGAACGACTTTTTCTAATAATTTAGCGACTGTGTGTAATACATTTAAATCAGTATAAAGGATGGTCTCAACATTAGGCTTTTGCACCTTAATCACCACATCTTCACCTGTCACCAACTTCGCAGCATGAACCTGCGCAATTGAAGCAGAGGCTAAAGGCGTCTGCTCGATAGAAGCAAAAATTTCAGATAAGTCCCGCCCAGCAAACTCACTGGCAAGTACCTGTTGAACATAGCTAAAAGGTAGTTTAGGGGTTTGATCTAAACAATGCTGAAATTCTTCAACATACTCTCTTGGGAACAGTGAAGGTGTACTGGCAATGAATTGCCCTAACTTAATATAAGTTGAACCTAAATCTTCAAATGTTTCCCGCATTAAACGAGCATGGCTTGGTTTTTCTGTCGCATATTTAATACCAGCTTTGGCCGCCACGATAGCTGTCTGTCCAATGCGTGTCGCAGAACGTAATCCATCCAGCAGAAGATTTTTTTTCATAGAAAACGAAGCCATATTGTATCTACAAACAGTGTAGCAAATTAAAAACTTGATTCACAACTGACTTTACAGTGGGGGCAATCAGGATCGTGTTGAAAAGAAACAATACGCTGTTGCATGTTTAATCCATTCCATAACAACAACTTTTGTCGCAATGGCGTAAGATTCAAACCTAAATATAGTAAAGCATGGTGTGCTTGCAAACTTGCCATAACATTGGGCGTTGTGGCTAAAACCCCCGAATTTGCACAACGTAATTGTTCATCACTCTGCGCTGCATGGCGTGGAAAAATGCAGTGATAACATGCAGATTGATCAACCACCATAAACAATTGTCCCTCTAAGCCAATTGCCGATGCACTTAACAAAGGCACACCAGTATTACAACACACTGCATTAATTAAATAACGTGTTTCAAATTGGTCACAACCATCTAAAACTAAATCTTGGGTTTGAATAAGCTCATGCGCATTTTGAACATGAATATTTTGATTCATATATTCAACATGAATATATGGATTAATTTGCTGTAAGCGTTGTGCCAAAGTCTCCGCTTTATAAAATCCAATATGTTCAGGCAAAAAAGCCACCTGTCGTTGTAAATTACTGCGTTCTATTTGATCGTGGTCAATAATTGTAATTTTTCCCACACCTGCACGAGCCAATAATTCAGCAGTTAAACAGCCTAATCCACCCGCACCTACAATTAAAACATTCGCTAATTTTAATCGTTCCTGTGCTTCAATGTCCCAAGCATC
>JASGGM010000216.1:0-3917 GCA_047605045.1 Acinetobacter sp.
CCCCCATGTAGAAAAGACCCATAATACTGGCACGGCTATTCTGAGGAAACCATTGTGAAACTAGATAAATCATTCCCGGAAAAAATCCAGCTTCCGCAGCACCGAGTAATGCCCGTACAGCTAAAAATTTAAACTCAGTGTCTGCAAATGCCATGCATGAAGATAATAGCCCCCACAATAATGTAGTGAAACCTATCCACGACCGAGCTCCGAACTTTCTCATAAGCATATTGGCCGGAATACCCAAAAAAGCATAAGTGATAAAAAATATGCCTGCACCTAAAGCAAAGGCTTCGTTACTCAGCCCTGTGTCTAATTGATAAGCAGCTTTGGCAAAGCCAATATTGGCACGATCTAAAAAAGCAAGCACGTAAAGCCCTAACATTAGGGGGACTAAACGTAATCTTGTTTTTCTAATAATTTCTTTTAATTCATTATTCATGTCATAGCACTCCTTACTATGTCAAAGAAGACCTGCTCTTTTCCTTAAGAGCAGATTTCAGATTGTTAAGCAATTAATGCTTATAAGGGCGATTCAACTCCAAATCTTTATTCAACTCGACACCGAAACCAGGTTTATCTAAAACTGATTTGTGAATTCTCCCATTTACTGGAACTGGTTCATTTAATAGAATTGGGTCAAATTGTGGGCGTAAACTTGAACAGTCAGGGCTGGTCATTAAAAATTCGCTAAATGGTGTATTGGTAAAAGTAATCACGGCATGGTGTGAATATACTGAGGAACCGTGTGGTACAACCAATTGACCACGTGATTTTGCAATGGCTGCAATTTCGATTAATGTCGTTAAACCACCGCACCAACCTACATCAGGTTGCATAATATCAACGCCTGTTTCAGACAAGGTTCTAAAGGATTGTAATGTGCCATGATGTTCACCCGTCGTAACCATCATTCCTGCGGGAACAAGACGTTTTAATTCGCGATAACCTTCATACTGTTGTGGTGGCAAACATTCTTCTACCCATTTTAAGTTGTAAGGTGCACATGCATGCGCCAATTTCACCGCATAGTTGACATCTTGGCTCATCCAGCAATCCAGCATCAACCAAAAATCTTCGCCACATACTTCACGGAAATGTCTGACCATTTCTGCATCTTTACGAATGCCTGCATCACCATCATGTGGTCCCCAATGCGTTGGCATTTTACCACCAATAAATCCCATTTCTTTAGCCAGATCGGGGCGTGCGCCTGTAGCGTAAAATTGAATTTCATCACGTACAGCCCCTCCCAATAATTTATAGACAGGCAAACCAACCACTTTGCCAAATAAATCCCATAATGCGAGATCAACACAAGAAATAGTATTCAGAACTAAACCACCTGAACCACTGTAGTACATGGTGGCATTTAGCATTTGGTCATGAATGAGTTTAATATCAGAAACGCAGCGACCCTCGATAAAACGGTTTAGATGTTTTTCCACAATGAAACATCCCATTTCACCACCGGTAGATACCGCAAAACCTGTTTGACCATTATCGGCTTCAACTTCAACAATTAATGTACCCAATACATTAATTCCAAAAGATTGCCGAGATTGTTCATAAGCTTTGTATTTGCTCATTGGGGTCGCAATGTGGTCATCAATCCAATGACTTCCACCTTGATCATGATAATCTGCACCACCTGAACCCTTAGTTTTATCGGCTGTTGCACCCCCCATAAAGTAAGCTCGAATTTCCTTAATTTTTGGTAATATATTTGACATCCTTGTCCTCCTTAATCATTAATAATCCCTTGCACCAATTTTTCTTGAAATATTTTTTGCACATTGCTTTGTCAATTCAATCAATTGCATTTTATTGCTATCGTTAATTTGAAAAGATGCGCCTACAATTGAAATTGCTGCTTCGAGTTTGTTTTGTGCATTGAAAATTGGTGCCGCAATACAGCGTACATCAGCAACATCTTCACTGTTATCAAAACTCCAACCGTTTTGACGGATTTTCTCTAATTCCTGAAGGTATGCATCTGCCCTTAAAATTGAATTTTCAGTTTTAGCAATAAAGTTTAATGTGCTCACTGTTCTTTCAATCGTTTGCGACGGCTGAAATGCCAATAAACACTTTCCAATACCTGAACGTTCTAGTGCCAAACGTTTGCCTTCATAAGAATGCACACGAATAGAAGAATTGCTTTCTATCTTTAAAACGTAATAGGCCGTTCCCTTATTCAGCACACCTAAATGGCAGACTAAACCTGTTGCTTGCATGAGGTTGGTTAAAAATGGTTTTGCAATTGCCCGTAAATCCATTTGTTCTAATACTTGATTAGATAATTCAACGACTTTTAACCAAAGTGAATAATGTCCATCATCACTTTTGCTTAAATAATTCTGTAAACAAAGCTCGTCTAAAATATTGTAAAGAGAGCTTTTGGGAATATTTAAGGCTTCCTGCATTTGGGATACAGAACAACTGCCATGTGTAGCAATGAAATCTAGCACTTCTAATGCACGTGTGAGCGCAGGAACTTTTGTCTTTTCCAACATACTGGAATCCATTCCAAGATTATAGAAAGAGTATTTATTATACAATAATAAAAGTCAACACATTCAGAAATATATTCCATAAATAATTATATCTATATGATTTTTAAAAGTTAAACTTAAATATTTAAGCATTTACATCTAGTTTATTGCATAACCTATACTGATGTCCTTTCAACTCCATAATTACCTAATGATGAGTCTTATGAATCCATTTATCCAATAATGAACAACCCAAATCTAATTGCTAAGAGATTGCAGCTAGAGACGCATGTAGATTCGCAATGCACAAAGTTTAATGACTGACATTCCAGACCCAGTCTACGTCAAGATGATATGATCCGACTGTCAATGAATTTGGAGATATCCACGAACAATATCCCGCCACATTAAGAGAAAATTCTACCAATTTTTAATATATATTATTTATTTAATTAATCATTTCAGTTATGTTCGCAGTTGTTAAGATCGCAAATATCCTCAGCAAATATTTGTTTTTTTAATTTCCTATATTTTATATGATTGAGGTAAATATGAGCGATGCAAGAATATTATATGTGAGCAAATTGAAAGAATGTGACAACCCAATGGATGAACTATTCAATATTCTCACCACAGCATTAGACTTTAACTCTCGCAATTCAATTTGTGGAGCACTTTATTATGGAAATGGCTATTTTGTGCAATGCCTAGAAGGTGATAAGGATAAAATTAGTGATCTTTTTCATAGCAAAATTCTTAACGATCCACGACATGAAAATTGTGAATTGATGTATTATGAAGATATTATTCAAAAAATATTTTCGAAATGGCATATGAAATATGCTATTTTTCATAAAGATATTGTTAATTTCTTTTCTGAACATAATATTGATGAATTTAATCCTTATACTTTAAGTCTAGATACCATCCCTCAGTTTATCAAGTTACTTTCAAAACAAACTGATAGTTATTATACACTTACACCAAACCACCATTAAATCAAGTATTTATATGGCACTTATCTGCTATATTAATGTATAAGTTATACACTATACTCAGGTAAATTTTTTCATTGTTATTCGTATAGATCGTCTTTGATATTGAGACATATAGAAAGTGCAAGTATAAAATTTGCACTTTTTTATTTATCCCTTTTCTTTTCTTAAACGAAATATATTTAAAATATATGAATTTATAATATAAAAATATAAGGTATTTTTTGATTTATGGCCCATTAAAAAACATAAATTAGCGCATCATTATGTAAGTTTTTCATTTAAAAATCATTTAAATACAGAAATTACAAGTATTATTTTTTAATTTACATCTTCATCAGTAGATACATAGCACACACACTTGGCAACACATTAACATCTTTTTATATGTTTGAGTGTGTTATTTATTAATCATCCATAAAAATAC
>JASGGM010000217.1:0-3884 GCA_047605045.1 Acinetobacter sp.
ATTTTCTAGAGCAATCACAACAATGGTTACAGGATAACTGGCTAAAAATACAACAACAAGGTCTGGCTCAACCAGCAATACAACTGCCTACACAGCTTCAATTGTTCGATCTTCCAACAGCTATTCAAGTTGTTTATCAAGATCAACGCAAAAAATTTATATTAGATTGCCAACAGTTTTATTTATACATTGATCACGAAAATGCTCAGCAGAATTTGAAAGCATTTATATTGCAATATGCCAAGCAAAAACTCCCTGATTTTTTACAACAGGTGAGTGAGCAAACTGGTATGACTTATCAATCTTGTCAGATCCGTTATGCAAAATCCAGATGGGGAAGTTGTTCCGCACAGCATAAAATTATGCTTAATGCAGCTTTGGTATTAATGCCTAAAAATGTTGCGCGTTACGTTATCATTCACGAATTAGCACATACGAGATATTTTAATCACAGTCCATCGTTCTGGGCAGAAGTGGGGAAATATGACAACGACTATCATGTGTATCGAGAAAAGTTAAAAAAACTGCAAATACAACTCGCATGGTTGCATGGATAATACAGCTTTATCTTCAGTTTTTATGCAATAATTCTTAATGTTTAGTGTCTAAAAATGTTTGGAATCATCCATGTTCCTGTCATACTAGGCATAATTTTAAAAAATTGATTAGAGGTGATTTCGCGTGATTTCAGTAGGTATTGTTGGTGGTACAGGCTATACGGGTGTGGAACTTTTACGTCTATTGCTTAGACATCGCCAAGTTCAAGTCCGAGTACTGACGTCACGTACTGAAGCAGGAAAGCGTGTTGCCGATATGTTCCCGAGTTTGCGTGGTCACACCGACTTGGAGTTTTCAAATTTTGATCTTCATGAACTTCAACAATGTGATGTTGTATTTTTTGCTACACCACATGGCGTAGCGATGACACATACACCTGAATTGGTTGCAGCAAATACCAAGGTTATTGATTTAGGTGCGGATTTTCGTTTGCAAAATCTTGAGCAGTTCCAGAAATGGTATGGTCTAGAGCATTCCTGTACCGATATATTGCGAAAAGCTGCTTATGGATTAAGTGAATTAAATCGTGACAAAATACGTCATGCTATGGTTGTTGGTAATCCAGGGTGTTATCCAACAACTGTTCAATTGGGCTTGGCACCATTATTAAAATCAACATCAGTAAACAAGACACAACAACTTATTCGCCATGAAAGTATTATTATTGACGCCAAATCGGGTGTTTCAGGGGCGGGTCGTAAAGCAAGTCTAGGCATGATTTATACTGAGAATGCCGACAATTTTAAGGCTTATGGTGTTGCTGGCCATCGTCATCATCCTGAAATTGTAGAGGCTCTAGAATCTATTTCTGGTGTAGAGGGTGAATTCAATAATATTTTATTTGTTCCGCACCTAGTGCCTATGATTCGTGGCATGTTAAGCACAATTTATGTTGATTTAACGGATGCTGGTGCAGCGTTGGATTTACAGGCTTTATATGAGCAATTCTATGCCAATGAGCGCTTCATTGATGTTATGCCAGCAGGAAGTTCACCAGAAACTCGTAGTCTACGTGGTGCAAATGAATTGCGTATCGCTTTACACAAACCTCATTCACATAAGCTCATTATTTTATCAGCCCAAGACAATTTAGTGAAAGGTGCAGCTGGGCAGGCAGTGCAAAACATGAATATTATGTTCAATTTTGCCGAAGATGAAGCCTTAAATGCCATCGGCTTATTGCCATAAACTTGAGTGTCAGTTGAGATATCTTGAGATTCTAATTTTAATTATGCACCATTGAAAAATGGTGCTTTAACGAGCATTCGAGCATGACAGAAAATCGTACAGAATCGAATAATCCGCTAAATATGGCGAGTGAACCTAAATTTACTTTTTTTCGTGACAATAAATATATATTGCTGGGTGCAGTAATTTTATTTGGTGGTGGCCTGACTTTGGGTTATTCAGTAGGGCATCGACAAGGCTTAAGCGTTGTTGGCTACGAAGCTGATGCTCAAGAATTGATGGATGTTGTTCAAAAGCAAAAAGATACGTTAAATACCCTGAATAAAGGCTATAACTTGGCTGTACAAGAGAGGGATGTGGCGTTATCCAACACCGATAAACTTACCAACGCGTTAACACAAAGCAAAGCAGATTTATCGATCGCGTTAGGGCAAAGCCAATTATATCGCAGTGTCTTGAGCCAACGGGGTGGATTATCCTTAACAATTCAAAATATGAGTGTTAAGCCACTGCCTGAAAATGCATTTGAATATCAACTGGATCTGGTGCAAATTGCGCCTCGACGTGCTGTGGGGTCGGTAGAAATTCGTCTTATTCAGGGAACAGAAGTTCTCACTGTACCGATGGAAGATAAAAATTTCAATTTTACAGACTTTGCAAGACTTACAGGTCGTTGGACCATGCCAAAAGGTTTTGTTCCACAGTACATCGAAGTTCGGTTGAATGGTGCTGTGAATGAAGTCAAACGGTTTAGTTGGTTGAAGGGCAAACCAGTAGAAAAACCTGCAACATTCGTTTCAGAAGTGCCGCAAGCAGAGGCGAAATCGGAATAATCATGAAATCTACCTCGACACGCAACTTAAAACGAAAAATGACGTTGAATGACGCGAAAGTAAGTTTTCAGCAATCAGGGCTAACAGATTGGCATATCACGCCTTTATTCCAATCTGGGCATACAGAAGATGATCCTGACAGTGACTTGGCAGTTAAGGTTGCACCGCCCGAATTTAAGCGTCCGCCTTTGTATGCGGTCGTTTTAATGAACGATGATTATACGCCAATGGAATTTGTAATTGAAATTTTACAAGAATTCTTTGCAATGAGCCTTGACCAAGCGACTCAAGTAATGCTAACAGTACACTATGAAGGGAAAGGTGTTGCTGGCATCTATCCACGAGACATTGCCGAAACAAAGGCAAATCAAGTGAACAATTACGCTCGGTCACAAGGTCATCCATTACTTTGTCAGATAGAGCCCAAATCATAAGGGGGTCACATGCTCAGTCGCCAATTGGAAGTTTCCTTGCGTTTAGCTGTTAGTATGGCTCGGCAAAGAAGACATGAGTTTTTAACCGTAGAACACCTGCTTCTTGCATTGCTAGATAATGACTCTGCTGTCAATGCTTTAAAAGCATGTGGTGCAGACGTTGTTTTGTTGCGTAAAGAATTGGAAGAATACGTCGAGCAACATACACCTAAATTAGGTGAAAATAGCGATCAAGCACCACATCCAACGGAAAGTTTTGACCGTATTTTACAACGTGCTATTTTTCATGTGCAGTCCAGCGGTGGAGATCGAACTGTAGAGGGTGCAGATGTATTGGTTGCGATGTATTCAGAGCGGGATACATTTGCGGTTTATCTTCTGAAACGGCATCAAATTAACCGTTTAACCTTGACTCAATATCTGTCGCATGGCGCGCGCAAAGATGAAATTCAAGTGGAAGAAGAAACTGACGATATTGAAGGTGATCATAACACCTCAGCATCTGGGCCTTTAGAGCTGTATACACTGAATTTAAATGCTGAAGCGGCAAAAGGTAAAACTGATCCTTTAATTGGTCGTGAAAAAGAAATTGAACGTGCAGCTCAGATTCTTTGTCGCCGTCGTAAAAATAATCCACTTTTGGTTGGTGACCCTGGCGTGGGTAAAACATCCATCGCAGAAGGCTTGGCATGGCTGATCGTAAATGGTAAAGCACCACAACCGCTAAGTAAGGCTGAAATTTATAGTCTGGATATTGGTGCTTTGGTGGCTGGCACAAAATATCGTGGTGATTTTGAAAAACGCCTAAAACAACTCTTAAATGCGTTGAAGAAAAATGCCAATGCAATTTTGTTTATTGATGAAATTCACA
>JASGGM010000218.1:0-3879 GCA_047605045.1 Acinetobacter sp.
ATGGCAGTTATGTGTATCGTGCGGACAGCGCGTCCAGTGACTTGTATTTCGGTGCAGACTGGATTCTTGATGTAGATGCAACCTATAACATCACCGATAATTTATCATTTACGCTCGGTGCAGATAACGTCTTGAATACTTATCCAGACAATTCAAGAATTATCGATACACTTGGTGAAAGTAAATACTCACAATTTTCACCGTATGGCTTCTATGGTGGCTACTATTATGGTCGTATTACCTACCGCTTCTAAGTCAACGATGAAGTCAGTTTAACCCTCTAACCAGAAGACTTTGCCATAGTGAGCGTTTAATACGCTGACTATGGCTTTTTACTCAAGGATATTCTTCAAAAAAATTAGTATAGAAAAGTATTATTTCAATTTTAATCAATTGTTTCACCATTCCAGTCGATTTTTTATAGAAATATTTGTCATTTCGTTGCTATGCTAGTGCTCTTGTTTAGCGACGATTTGAAGAACGAACTATGCTTGCTCAAATTCTTATTATATTCATTGCTTTATTGCATCTTTATATTTTAATTTTAGAGATGTTTTTGTGGGACAAACCCATCGGGTTACGTGCATTTGCCAATACACCTGAAAAAGCCAAGCTCACCAAAGTTATGGCACAAAATCAGGGATTGTATAATGGTTTTCTGGCCGCGGGTTTAGTCTGGTCACTCGTTGCACCTGCACCTTTTGCCATCATGCTTGCCAATTTCTTTCTCGCCTGTGTCTTAATTGCAGGAATTTATGGCGGATTCACGGCCAATAAAAAGATTATCTTTATTCAGGCCATCCCCGCTTTAATTACATTAATTGTGGTTAATTTTAGCTAATTGCTCTCCTTATTATTTTCCAAATCCACTTAAAATAACCGACGGGATTTAAAATTCCGTCGGCTACCATTATTAACTTAAATTTTCCTTAAATCAAAAAAACAATCACATCATTATTCAAGGATACAAAAATAATTTTAATTAGATTTAAACTCTAATCCAGCTGCTTTTTATACCGATACAAAATAAAATGATTGGTTAATAAAGCGGAAAAAGCCAAAATCATCGATAAAACGACCAATCGAATCGCGAGGTGATCGCCATTGGGTTGCTGAAGTAATGAATAAATGGCAATGGGTATGGTGCGGGTTTCATCGGGAATATTTCCGACAAATGTAATGGTTGCTCCAAATTCCCCTAGACTACGGCTAAAACATAAAATACTGCCAATCGTGATACCAGGCAGCGCCAGAGGCAAGTAAATTCGACTAAAAATTTGCCATGCATTGGCGCCCAAGGTAGCAGCAGCCTGTTCCATTTGATTATCCATCATCTGGAACGACAGTTTAATCGGTTGCACCATAAGGGGGAAAGCCACCACAATGGAAGCAACAACCGCACCTTTCCAGTCAAATGCCAGTTGAATTCCCCATTGTTGCAACCAGCCACCAATAACACCCTGACTTCCAAATACGATAAGAAGAATATAGCCCAGAACTACAGGCGGAAGTACCATTGGAAGCTGCAACGAGGCTTCAACTAAGAATTTAAAGCGACAAGGAACCCGTACTAGCCACCATGCGACAGCAATTGCAAAAGGCAAGCTCACCAACGTTGCCCAAAATGCAACTTTTGCAGACAACCATAATGCACTGAGTTCCTCTGGGCTAAACATTAAGGTTGACCTGTATGCACTGTGAAGCCGTAATGTTTAAAAATCGATTTTGCACGAGCATCGTTTTGCAAGAATTTTTGAAAATTACGCGCATCACTATTCTGTTCGCCCTGTTCCGTCAATGCCAATGGGTAAATTACAGGATCATGACTATTGTTTGGCAATGTCCCTATTATTTTAACCTTTTGGCTAACCAAAGCATCGGTACGATATACAATCCCAACCTGACATTCGCCGCGTTCAACAAAGGCCAATGCTGCACGAACATCATCGGTTCCCACAATACGCCCTTGTAGACTCGGCAACCAATTCAGTTTGGTTAAACTTTGTTTGGCATATTTCCCAACGGGCACAGATTCCATTTGTCCTGTGCAAAGTTTGCCTTGAAACGCCTGAGCAAATGCAAATTTTGGATCGGCCTTAAACGGAATATTGAATTGTTTTGGGCTAATCACCACAACATCATTATTCAATAAGTTAACCACCGCCTGCGCTTTGACTTTTTTCTGTTGTACCAAATAATTCATCCAGTCGGTGTCGGCTGAGAAAAATAAATCACTTGGCGCGCCTGCAGTAATTTGCTTGGCTAAAGTCGACGATGCGGCAAATACAGGCACGATTTTCGTTTCTGGGTGCTGTTTCTGATAAACATTTGCAGCATCCGTAATCGCATTGGTTAAACTTGCCGCCGCATAAATTTTAACGGTGTCGGCATGCAATAAACTACTGGCCATCCACAGACCCAATCCTGTAGCAAGCGCAATGGTTTTTACATTCATTTTATGCATTTCATTTCCCTCTATATGAAATATAACTCGTGTTTGATTTACCTATCGTCTGATGTACCAAACGGTACATAACAGATCTTAACCAGACATTTAATAAAAATGCCCGTTTACTTCATCCAGTCATGACTGAATGAATATGCTACTCAATAAAAAAACCGTGTACCCATTGCCCAGCCTGCAATTCAAGTGTGGCAGGAATTCGGACAATGGCTTGTGCATGGCTTAAATTACTGAGCATGTGCGATTGTTGCTTCCCCAAAGGCGTGACATGAAGCTGCCCCTGTTCCATCTTCACGCTCATCCTTAAAAACCGTTCTCTGGCATCTGCTTTCAAGTTATTTGTTAAAGATGCCTGAAACCATGTCGGCTGTATGGTCTGCCCTTGCAATGCTTTGCAAATAGCAGCCACATATAGATATGCCCCAATGTAAACCGCCGCAGGATTGCCAGGTAAACCCAATAAATAACATGCCGATGGCGCGTCATCATTGCATGACATCTGTCGTGCATACCGTGCAAAAAATAAAGGCTTGCCTGGTTTTTGTCGAACTTTCCAGAACACGCCTTCAAAGCCAATTTGCAATGCTGCAGGCCGAATAAAATCATAATCGCCTACCGATACACCACCAGTGGTAATAATCACATCAAACTGTTGTTGTAATTGTTGTAAGCATGCCGTGACCTGCTCAAATTCATCTGCTACATGGAAGAATTCAGCCTCTAACTGTTGCTGCTGAAACCATGCTTTTAGCATAGGCGTATTGGCATCAAAGACTTTTCCTTGTGCCAGTCGAGCAATGTTCTGGTCTACATTTTGACTAGAACCTGATGCAGTGTTCACTGCAATTTCGTCGCCTGTCACCAACACCGCACATTTGGGTTGTCGATACACTGTAAGCTGTTGAATACCCGCCATACTCAATGCTGCAATGGTTCCAACCGTCATGCGTTGGCCATGTTGTGCCAAAACTTCACCTTGACGGACTTCTTCTGCAACATGACGAATGTCGGCATCTAAAGCTAATTTTTGGGTTAGCTCGATGGTCTGTTCATCTAGCCTTGCGACAATTTCCTGCCGTGCAATCGTCGTTGTACCTTGTGGGATTTTACCCCCCGTGAAAATTCGTAAGGCCTGTCCTTGCTGAAGTTCGTGATCGACCACTTGTCCCGCGCGTATTTCCCCTATTAGTCGAAATTGTTGCCCGACCTCAACCTCAGACGCACAACATAATGCATAACCATCAACTGCACTTTGCGAAAAAATGGGTAAATCGACAATCGCCTGTACATCCTGCGCCAGTACGCGATTCAAGCAATCGACAATTGGTCGTTTTTCTGTGGCCAATGGTTGCACAGAGGTAGCAATTTTTTTAAATGCTTCATCGACAGAAATCAGATTCGGTTCATTCCCACAG
>JASGGM010000219.1:0-3878 GCA_047605045.1 Acinetobacter sp.
CGTGTTTGATGGGCGATGATGTTGAGCCACGCCGTGCATTCATTGAAGAAAATGCGTTGAATGCCGATATTGATGCTTAATCTCAATGGTCTTCTTTAAAGTAAAAAGCATCCCTTCGGGATGCTTTTTTGTTCTTGGTTATTGTTGAAATCTCTGTTGTCTATTGGAAAACTTAAAATAAACAGTCAATAAAAATTAGCCAATAAGTTTGATGGTATTACCAAAGCCATAGCCAATACCGACCAATAAAGCAATCCAGAAAAATGCACCGATAATATTATAAATAAGAAATAGCACATAATTCATGTGGCTAGAACCCGCTGCAAAGGGTGCAAATGACCTTGCAAAGGGAATGAAACGGGCAAGTAAAATGGTTTTACCGCCATGTTTGGCAAAATATTCATGGGTTCGGTACAAATGTTCTTGCTTAATAAAGCGTGATTTCAATTGCAAAATGCGGGCACCACACGATTTTCCAATATGATAGTTAATGATGTAGCCCAAAGATGCTGCGGCAAAAAGTAATAAAATGATCTGTTCGACATGCATCATTTCAGAAGATGCACACAATGCGCCAACAGCCAATAACAGACTGTCTCCAGGAAGGAAGAACATGAAAATAAAAGCAGTTTCAGCAAAAATGATTAGGAAAAGAATGGCATAGATCCACACACCGTAATTTTGTAAAAGTACGGGAAGAGAATGTTCTAAACTTAGAATGAAATCAAAAAATTCCATGCGTTGGCTACAATCCTAACTACGAATTCACGTGGCTGAAAAAACAAGGTTTAGATACTGACAACAAATCTTAAAAAAAACAAGGCATCGGCATGATGTAAAGTCGCATTTCTTTGTATCCAGTTCAATTCTAATAGCTTGCCATGTTTTTCAAGCAGAATCAGTGACAGCAAGATGGAGATTTAAAGGCGCTAAAGTCAAAATATCATCCTATAGAATGTATGTGGTATGCGGATGGTTCATGTTAAAATTACAGAATCCTGATGATATGATCTAAGCTATGAAGATTACGTTGAAATTATTGATATTAACTGGCTTGTTGATGTCACATACGATGATACAAGCCGCTCAGAATTGGGATCAAATTTATAAAGACAAAACGCTGACATTATTGATAGATCGCGGCATTATTTTTGAAAATAAAAGCCAGACCATGTTGGTTTGGGCAAAAAATTTAACTAGCAAAAAAATTGTATACACCCAATATCAAATTGCATGTGTACCTCAACCAAAATTCAAAATTTTGGTGGTCAATGCGAAGGATAAAAAGACGGGTAAAGATAGCCAGATGTTATTGGGGGATCAGCCGATGGACATGCATAAAGCCCCAAAAAACAGTCCAGCGGAAAAAGTTGTGAATGCCGTTTGTGGTGGTGCTGTAGTTAAAAAATAAGATTAAAAATCCCGATACATGATCGGGATTTTTAAAATTGAATCGCATAAAACAGCAATTAATCTTCTAATTCCTGCTCTAATGTTTCAAGTTCCATCATGAATTCAAGCAATTGTTCTTCGCTTGTTTGAAGGTTGCTTTTGAGTTCGGTTTGCTCGGTCATTAACTTGAGTAAGTCATCTTTACGATCTGCCTCGTATAAGGCACTCTCTCCAAGAAGATGTTCAATTTCGGCCAAACGTGATTGTGTTTTTTGAATGTCTGCTTCAGCTTTTTCAATATTTTTCCGCAGTGGGCGCGTTTGCTCACGGCGTTGTGCTGCAAGTTTACGCTGTGCTTCTTTATCTACTTTGGCTGTAGGTGCTGTGGTTGTTTTGACAGACTCAGTTATTGGTGCTGCAACGGGTTCCGTCTGAGACGGAGAAGGTGTATTCGATGTTTTGGCAGCTTGTTGTTTGGCCAACGCTGTTTGGGCATTGATATGCTGCTGACGTGCTTCACGTAGCCACTGCGCATAGTCATTGAGATCGCCCTCAAATTCGCGACTTGCCCCGCCATGAACCAAAATAAAATCGTCACAGACCGTGGCCAGTAATTGTCGTTCATGTGAAACCAGAACAACAGCGCCTTCAAAGTCTTGTAAAGCCATGGTGAGTGCATGGCGCATATCTAAATCTAAATGGTTGGTCGGTTCGTCTAAAATTAAGACATTTGGGCGCTGCCAAACAATCAGTGCCAATGCCAATCGGGCACGTTCGCCGCCAGAAAAGCTTTCACAAGCCGTCTCCATGCGCTCGCCACTAAAGCCGAAACTGCCCAAAAATGCACGTAATGTTGCTTCACTGACTTGTTTACCTGCCAAACGGGCAAGTTGTAACATTGGGCTAGCTTTACCATCTAATGCATCCATTTGATGCTGGGCAAAATAACCAATGTTCAGTAGTTCAGAGGCCTGTCGTTCACCACCCAATAGTGGTAAATCCCCAACCAGAGATTTAATCAGCGTTGATTTTCCTGCACCGTTCATGCCCAGTAAACCAATTCGCGAACTTGGTGTAATTTGCAGTTTAATATTTTCAGCAATTAATTTTTCGCCATATCCAATATTGGCATGCTCAAGTGTCAACAACGGTGAACTCATTTTGGTCGGTTCACGGAAGCTGAACGTAAATGGGGTATCGACATGGGCAGGAGCCAGCAATTGCATGCGCTCTAACTGTTTAATACGGCTTTGTGCTTGACGTGCTTTGGTTGCTTTGGCTTTAAAACGGTCAATAAATTTTTGCAGATGGGCACGCGTTTCCTGTTGTTTTTCAAACGCCTGTTGATGTTGTGCCAAACGCTCGGCACGTGTGGTTTCAAAGGTTGAATAATTGCCTGTATATAAAGTCAGTATTTGATTTTCTATATGTAAAATATGATCTGTGACGGCATCTAGAAAATCACGGTCATGTGAAATTAAAATTAAGGTGCCACTATAGGCATTCAACCAATCTTCTAACCACAGAATCGCATCTAAGTCCAAGTGGTTGGTTGGTTCATCCAACAACAATAAATCTGAACGACTCATCAGGGTGCGCGCCAAATTCAAACGCATGCGCCATCCTCCTGAGAAACTGGCGACATCCAGACGAATTTGATGTTCCATGAATCCCAGACCTGCCATCAATTGTGCAGCTTTAGCAGGCGCACTATAGCCACCAATTTCATCAAAGCGACCATACAAATGTGCAATATCATGATCGGAGAGCTGCTCAGAATGATCAAGTTGATGCTGAATTTCCCAGAATTCTTCATCGCCCGACAGCACAAAGTCGATAGCCGACATGTGTAAGGCCTCAACTTCCTGTGCCATGTGCGCAATGGTCCAAGTTTGTGGACGGCTCAAGCTACCTTCATCCGCACTCATTCCACCCAATAGGGCTGAAAATAGGGTCGATTTTCCTGCACCATTCACACCCGTTAAACCAATTTTCCAGCCGGGATGGAGCTGCATTGAAGCTTTTTGGAAAAGAACACGTCCGCCACGGCGAATACTGAGTTGGTCGAGCTGAATCATAGGTTTATCGGTGCTTGGAATTTAGCGTTATTCTAATCAGGAATACAGGGAAAGCCAAATGTATTGGCTGATTTATGTGATTACATTTTAGTGTGAACATTATTGCAGGTTGAACAATTGAAATTTGTACGGTTTATCCTCATCTACACTATGCTATAATTGAGTTGATTTTCGCCGACAGGCAACTTGCAATTGAGGAATACCCATCATGAATGCTCAGGCTTTAGTGCTCACCGACAATGCCGCGAAAAAAGTGCGTCAACTGCGTGACAGTGAAGGCAATCAAGATTTGATGCTTCGTGTTTATGTGACGGGGGGCGGTTGTTCTGGTTTTTCTTATGGTTTTAATTTTGCCGATAATGCCAATGAAGATGATGCCGCATTTGAAAATGGTGATGTCAAAATGTT
>JASGGM010000220.1:0-3867 GCA_047605045.1 Acinetobacter sp.
TGGCCGTTTCATAACGTGTTTTATGGTCTTCATACAGACCGTCACCACGTAATTCCGTTTCATCGCCACCTGTGACAAGGTTCAATAACACACGGCCATTCGACAATCGGTCAAATGTGGCTGTCATACGTGCTGCCAATGCAGGTGTTGTCACACCAGGACGTAAAGCCACTAAAAATTTCAAATGTTTGGTGGCATCGATCAAACTTGCCGCGGTAATCCATGGGTCTTCACATGAACGCCCTGTCGGAATGAGCACACCCTCATAACCTAAATTATCAACCGCTACCGCGATCTGTTTCATATAGGCATGATCAACCTGACGTGCGCCTTTGCTCGTACCTAAGTAACGACTGTCACCATGGGTCGGAATAAACCAAAAAATCTTCATGTTGCCTTACCTTTCAATAACTTCATTTTTTGATGATCAAGCATGTGCGCTGTTCCCCAGTCAGCGCAGCATCTTTCACAAATCACTTCACATCCACTTTAAGGATGGCATCTTGAATATGAATTTTATTTGGAATCAATTTTTCTTGATAAAACGCATCGGCCACTTGTTGTTGCTCTGCTACAACTTTGTCAGAAATTGGCTGCACACCAAATCCCATACGCGAAATAGATGTTTTCAGAATATTTACATCCAATCCTGTTGGTTTTTCTAGAAGTTTGGCCGTCTCATCCTGATGAGTTTTTACCCATTCTGTGGTCTTATTTAATTCAGTTACAACGGCTTTCAATACGTCTGGATGACTTTGTGCAAATTTACGATCAGACAAATAGAACTGATGGTTGCTGACTAAGTTTTGACCTGTCGCAATCACACGCGCCTGAATCTGCTGCTGTGCTGCGGCAAAGAACGGATCCCAAATAACCCAAGCATCGACCGCACCTTTCTCAAAGGCAGCACGAGCATCTGACGGCGTTAAATAAACAACGTCGATATCTTTTAAGCTCAAGTGATTTGCTTCTAAAACTTTCAACAATAAATAGTGAACATTCGAGCCTTTATTAAGTGCAACACGCTTGCCTTTTAAATCTTTAACCGATTGAACAGTAGATGTTTTAGGAACAATTAAAGCTTCTGCTTCAGGCGCAGCGGGCTGATTCGCAACATAGACCAAATTCGGACTGGCCGCTTGTGCAAAAATTGGCGGCGCTTCACCCGACTCACCAAATACCACACTACCGACATTCAAACCTTCCAGTAATTGCGGACCTGCTGGGAACTCAACCCATTTAACATTAATCCCTTGTGCTTTTAGCGTTTGATCCAGTTCGCCACGTGCTTTCACAATGGGCAATAACCCATACTTCTGGAATCCGATTGCCAGTGTGGTTTCTGCGCCACCACTTGTTGTTTTCGCTTCACTGGCCGATGCTTGTGTCGCATCTTGTTTCTTCGCACAAGCACCAAGCCCAAGACTTAATGCCACTACACTCAATATCGACCATTGTTTAACTGTATACATCATCATTTCTCTTTATAGTATGAATAGACAAAAATTAATTAGGAATGAACTGATTGCATACAGCCCATAGCACGCGCACAACACAACATTTGCATTGCTGTTTTTAAATCCAGAAACGATACGTTAGGGTAATGGTATGTGCGTTGCATGGTATTCACTCTTTAGACAAAAGAATTATTGAATGCATAGGGTAATTTTTTATTTTTTTATAAAAAACCAAGAAATAGTTAAATACTTATTCATTTTTAATATAAACAAAAAAAAGATAAACTTATTCTTTTTTTGAATATAGAAAATTTTTTATTTTTATTTAAGTTAATGATATTCAATATTTTTTAAAATCTAAATTCTCAATTCCACTCATAACATAAATCATCCAGCATTTTTACTCATAATGTTATTTATAAAAAAGATATTCATAGAAAAAATTATGCTAAGTGTATTTTAAGAAAAATTCATTACCTTACGCTGAAAACAATTCAGATGAAAATTTATGGATGGACAACTGAAAAAGACTGGATATCTTTGAATATATGGAAATATCCCATAATTCAAAATAATTTTTCTCGATGTCCATGAGACTGGGAGCAGTCAAAAATGGTGGAAATACGCATCAAAATCTCGTTCTGCATGTCTAGAATTTTGATGACTATTCAAGTAATAAAAGTGATAGGTTGAAAGGAAAAATAATATGTCGGCTGATATGACCATTCTATATTCATGCATTGGTGCAATAATTTGTATTATTGTATTCATTTCCTATTTTAAGCTTCCCCCCTTCTTGGCCATCTTTATTGGCTCAATCGGTGCTGGGCTTATTGTGAATATGCCACCAGAAATAATTGAAAAGAGTTTTTCTGAAGGTGCAGGAAAAGTTTTGGGCGAAAGTGGCTACATTATTGCCTTAGGCGCGATGTTAGGTAGCATTATGTCAAGGACAGGCGCTGCTGATGCTATTGCTGAATATCTTCTTGCGAGAACGTCCACCAGATTAATTCCTTGGATGATGGCAGCTGTCGCGATGATTATTGGCCTGCCACTATTTTTTGAAGTGGGTTTAGTCTTAATGATTCCATTAATTGCAACCATCAGTAAAAGATCAGGTTTACCTTTACTCTTGGTTGCTATTCCAGCATTGGCTGGAATGACTTCATTACATGCATTAATCCCACCACATCCCGGCCCAATTATCGCAATAAAATCACTTCATGCCGACATGGGGCTGACCTTAATCATTGGAATCATGATTGCGATTCCTGCAGTCGTACTGGCAGGTCCGTTATATGCGAAATGGTTAGTAAAAAAACCAAGTCTTGCAAATATTACCAATATTGTTTCCTTACCTGAATCTGAAGAAGTTCCCAATAAACCATCTTTGTCGATATCCATAATCCTTATTTTATTACCAGCGATACTGATGCTCGGTCGTAGTTTAACGATGTATGTATTCGAATCAGCATCAACGATCTCCAAGATCATTGATTTTATTGGTGAACCCATTATTGCGCTAACGATTACGGTCATTTTGGCAACAGTTATTTTGGGATGGAGGAGTGGACTACCTCATAAAAAAATTGGTGAGATTCTTTCCAAAAGTATTGGCCCAGTCGCAGTACTGTTGCTCACCATTGGCGCTGGTGGCGGGTTAAAAGGTGTACTGGTTAAAGCTGGGATTAGTGATACGATTTCAAATTTTGCACATACATCCGCATTTCCAATTATTTTATTGGCATGGCTGATTGCTGTCGCTGTACGTCAAGCTACGGGCTCCGCCACAGTTGCTACAACCACCACAGCAGGCATATTAGCCGCTAGTTTTACACAACTCCCCCCTTTAGAAAGTAGTTTGATTGCATTAGCGATCGGCTCTGGATCCGTATTTTTCTGTCATATTAATGATGCTGCATACTGGATGATTAAGGAGTTCTTTGGACTCACCCTTAAACAGACCTTATGGGTATGGTCTGTTTTACAAACAATCGTCTCCATCACAGGTCTTGCATTAACGTCATTGATCTGGTTTTTTGTCGTATAAAATATGCTGATTCAGATGATGTTCATTGGTTTAGGAATAGACAACATCCATTAAAAAAGCACGGTGTTTCATTCTCACCGTGCTTTATTTGGCAAAACCTAGGTTGAATAACAAACCAGTTTCAAGAGATTTTTTCCTGCAATACGGTTTGTTTTTGACTTCGAATAAATAAACTCATGATTAAAGAAAAAATGACCGCGAAAATAAGAAATGTAAAGACCGCTTGATAACCAGACCACCCAACCAATGCACCAATAACCACAGGTGCAATAAAACCTGCTGCCATACCCCCTGTATTGATAATGCCTAAACCACGACCGATTTGTTCTTTGGCCAAATATTTTGCAGGAAGACAAATGA
>JASGGM010000221.1:0-3848 GCA_047605045.1 Acinetobacter sp.
CTTGAATCGCTGCACCAATCGCAACTGCTTCGTCAGGGTTCACGTCTTTACGTGGCTCTTTACCGAAGAATTCTTGTACTTTTTGTTGTACAAGTGGCATACGAGACTGACCACCAACCAAGATTACGTCAGAAATATCTGCATTTGACAAGCCCGCATCTTTAAGTGCGATACGGCAAGGTTCAATTGTGCGAGCAACAAGGTCAGCGACTAAACCTTCGAGTTTTGCACGAGTGACGTTGATCACTAAGTGTTTAGGACCTGTTGCGTCAGCAGTAATATATGGCAAGTTGATTTCAGTTGCATTTGAAGAAGACAATTCGATTTTGGCTTTTTCAGCTGCTTCTTTTAGACGTTGTAATGCCAATGGATCATTTTTTAAATTAACATTTTGCTCTTTTTTGAATTCTTCAACCAAAAATTCAATCAATGCATTGTCAAAGTCTTCACCACCCAAGAAGGTATCACCATTCGTAGATAATACTTCGATTTGTTGATCGCCATCTAAGTCCGCAATTTCGATGATTGATACGTCAAATGTACCACCACCCAAGTCGTAGACTGCGACTTTACGGTCACCTTCTTTTTTATCCATACCGAACGCAAGTGCAGCAGCTGTTGGTTCGTTAATGATTCGTTTTACTTCAAGACCTGCAATTTTACCTGCATCTTTAGTCGCTTGACGCTGTGCATCATTAAAGTAAGCAGGAACTGTAATCACAGCTTCTGTCACTGTTTCACCGAGATAATCTTCTGCAGTTTTTTTCATCTTTTTCAAGATTTCAGCAGAGATCTGTTGTGGTGCCAATTTTTTGTCATTGACATCAACCCAGGCATCACCATTTTCTGCCTTGATAATTTTGTAAGGCACAAGACCAATGTCTTTTTGTACCGCTTGATCTTCATAACGACGACCAATTAAACGCTTAATTGCAAATAATGTGTTTTTAGGGTTAGTCACCGCTTGACGTTTTGCAGATTGGCCAACAAGAATTTCGCCATCTTTATACGCAATGATAGATGGTGTAGTGCGTGCGCCTTCTGCATTTTCGATTACTTTAACTTTGTCGCCTTCAAGTACAGCTACACAAGAGTTTGTTGTACCTAAGTCAATACCAATAATTTTAGCCATTTATATATTCCTCAAAATTCTTTGACTCTTATTGAAATGATCAGCAAGCCAATACAAAAAGAGTTTTACTTGTCATTCGATATGAGAGTGAATCTAAATTTTTCAAGCAAATTCAGTGAAAAAATTTTCGGGAGAGATTTTCAAAGTCGCGGTAACGACGCTTCCAAAGCAAAGACTGCCCAATATGGTTAGTCATAAAAAATGAAAAAACTCTCTAAAAATTTTTTATAAAAACTAAACAAAGTCTAATTTTTAATCCTTACTGTTCAATCATACCTCGAGCGAGAATCGACAAATGCAATTCGCATTTTACTCACATAAGGGGAAGCAGTATTTTGTTGGGCTTATTGACCAACAGTCACCATCGCAGGACGTAACAAGCGACCAGAGAGGGTATAGCCTTTTTGCAGTACATTACCAATTTCACCCGCTTTGGCATTAGGATCAATACCGACTGCTTGATGAAAATCAGCATTAAAACCGTTTGCTGTATCTACAGCCACAACACCATGTTTTTCTAATGCACTGATCAGAGATTTAAGCGTTAATTCCACACCTTCCAGCAACGGCGATTTTTCATTACCCGCTGCTTGAATTGCACGTTCAAGATTATCCACGGAATCAAGTAAACTTTTCGCAAATTTCTCCAAAGCAAATTTTTTGGCTGCATCTGCTTCACGTTCAACACGTTCTTTCACTTTTTCAGTTTCATAAATGGCATTTGCTGCACGTGCTTTTTCAAGCTTCAAACTTTCTTCAAGTTTGACAATGGTGGCATTCAAATCATCAATAGAAACAACTTTCTCTTGATCGCCAGCATCTGATTTAGCCTGAGAATTTTCGTTGACTTGTTCAGTTTGCTCGTGTTGGATGTCCTGAGCTTGTTCATTCTGCTCATTTGCCATGGATGATCTCCGTTTAAAAAAGTTTTTCAACATGTACAGTCCTTGGGCAGTAGTATCATAACTGCTAATTCGAACTGTCATGATTTGGGTTTTTCTGTTAAGGAATGAAGTATGGGCAGGGTAAAAAAATTCAAGTCATTCATAACAATTAAAAAATTATTTTTAATATGACTGTTGAAGAATAAAAACAAAGTGCGATTTTGATGAAAAGAGCGGTTTAAACCTTAATAAAAATCAGCTTATCTTAACATATCTTGTTGTTTTTTATAAAAATAAATTTATTTTAGGGTTAAATTTAAACTAGTGTGAGTTATACATGGCGGCAAAATTTAATGAGGTGAAGAATAAAAAGTAAAGAGGAGAAGATTTACTGCTGAGATAAGGAGTCTCAAATGCTATTTATTTTGGTATTACATAGAGGTTGCTAACACATGATCATGTCCAATAAAGAGATTATAGGTACAATATCGCAGATCATCTGCCAAAAACATTGCTTATCTATCGGTTAAAAAATTGCATTTTCTTACCAAGATGATAAGGCTGAAAATAATACAGATATAGTTGATGAAAGAAGCTTTTTAGAAAAAGTGCAATCTTATAGGTAGGCAGTAATATCATCCATATAACTATTTATAGTTATAGACGACATAATCAGCATTGATAGCTCAATTTAATCAGACACGAAAAGTGGACACTGAGCATGAACACAACAGATTGAATACTTAACTATATAAGATAAGTAAGATCAATTGGGGACGGTTGTGTTGGAAAAAGATGCACTTTAGATCGGGAAATTTTTAAAATCTCACGAACAAAAAATAAAAACAGGACAGTATGATCAATAATTATATTGGAAATGTCGAATCTCTGTAGTTTTTCTGATATATCGTATTAATTCTATAAAACATAAATCCATGTTTATAAAAGCATCAAAAAAAGCAATAACAATACGTAAAACAAAATATTAAATAGGATAAATGAGCATTAGAAATAACGTCGATATCCAAATTGGCATACATAAATGAGTACAACTGTAATGTAATGCATAAAAAAGATATCATTTAAATTATATTTCTCAGAAAAAAAATTAGTAATTATAAAAAAGCTCCTGAAAGAGCAATTTTTAATTTTCTTTTTTTTAAAGATGAGAGTGATGATGAAAAAATTTGGACTTATGGCGATTACGATCGCAGGCTTTGCATTTGCAGCGGTTGGTTGTGCTTCACAGGAACCAAACCAAACTCCTGAAACTACAACAGCACCTGAAGTACAGGCACCAACGGCTGATAACAGTTCAACAACTCAGACTAGCCCAACCTCACAAGTAGACTCTTCAACTACAGAAACTGCTCCAGCACAAGTTGGTACATCTACAAGCGCACAGTAAAAAGTTCAACTTTGAATTACTAGTAACTAATCATGTTATAAATAGTGAGCTGGCTCACTATTTATAACAAAGAAAAAAGTTCCAGAAGAAAAATTCCGTTCCACGTGAAACGGTTTGTTTTTATCCAATAAATTTAAAATACTTAATCAAAATTGATAGCCTTAAAATAATACTTTAATAAACTTATATAAAACAACAACTTAATTATTTTTAGATTAAAATAAAAGCAAACGAATTGAGAATATTAATATAGTGCTTGCGTAAGAAGAAAATCTCCCTATAATGCACACATCCCGACGCGATTGATGATAACGAACTTCGGTAAGTTATTGAAAATTGATTCGGATTTTTTACTGACGAAGTAAAGAAATTCATTAAGAAATTGGAAGAACAACTTGTGTGGATTTTTACTGATTGATTGACT
>JASGGM010000222.1:0-3764 GCA_047605045.1 Acinetobacter sp.
GGTGTGTTTGATGGTGAATTTGAAGATCATTGCACGACACGCCGCCATTTAAAAAAAGCAGGTGTGAATAAGTATTTAATACCAGCGTATCAAAAGATTTTCTTCCGTTAAGCGTAAATCGATGACATGGTGGTTTCAGGTGAGTTTCCAGACTCACCTTTTTGCATTTGATCTGTGTGGTATACCTTTAAGCGATTTAAGAAACCAAGCGCAAGCTGATCCGTTTGGTAATTTCATTCAGTTGTAAGCGCAGATTCAAGGATTCCTGTAGTGAAAGCGGTTGCTTCAATTTCAGGCGAAGATATTTTTCTTGCAACGCTAAAGCATTATCTTTGGCAAAATTTAAGGCCTGTTCAGGTGTTTCAATTAAACTTAACACATTGGTGCGTTGTAAAATGTCTGCAATTGCATCACGATTATTAAAACAAGCACCCAGCGCATAGTAGATAGCCCGCTCTTGATCGGCGGGTAAGCGTTCAAAGATTTGATCCAGTATCGCTAAAACTTCGCCCAATAACTCGTCTTTTCCGATATAGGCTCTTAATTGTTCGAACTGGGTATAGAGAAAGGGATGGCTCATCAATAATGCCACTGCAAAGTCTTCATCTCGTGTACGAATATTGAATGATAAAGATGCATCATGACTGATTTGTGGGGTGAAACGACGTCCTAAGCCGAGCTTTTCACGAAATGCTTGTGAGAGCAGGTAACGGTATGAACCTTGTTGAGGGAGTAAATTGGTTAATTCTTTCAGTTCACCCATGACCTGACTCTTACCTTCAGGCGTTGAAATATCGTGCTGCTGTGTGAGCAAGGCAAACAAGAAATCTGAAAGTAGGGGGGAGTTTTGCCATAATTGATGAAAGCGTTCAACACCTTCCTGACGAATAAGCGAGTCAGGATCATGGTCGTTCGGGAGAATAAAGAATTTTAATTCTCGTCCATCATTGAGTAAGGGCAGGGCAATTTCTAAAGTACGCCGTGCAGCTTTTTGTCCAGCCTGATCGCCATCGAAAGCGATCGTGATGCGGTTATTTCGTCGAAATAGAATACCAAGATGCTCAGTATTACTGGCTGTCCCTAAGGTTGCAACTGCACCAGAAATACCATTTTGATGTAAAGCAATGACATCCATATAGCCTTCGACCAAAAGCCAGTCTGATGCTTTATTTTTATTGCCTTCATAGAAGCCATATAATAATTGGTTCTTATGAAAAACTTCTGAATCTGGCGAGTTGATATATTTGGGCTTAATGTCATCGTTGAGCGCACGTCCACCAAAACCGACTACTCGACCTTTTGCATCCCGAATAGGGAAAATGACCCGATCACGTAATAAGTCAAAATCTCGGCCAGTGTCGCTGGTGCGAATCAGTCCCAGTTGTTTTAAACCATCGACATCGCTTGGGAAAGCTTGTTGTAAATGCTGCCATGTTTCAGGTGCATAGCCTAAACGCCATGCTTTAATCGTATCTTGACTTAGACCACGCTGCTTAAAATAGCGTTGACCAGATTCACTTTGCTGTAATTGTTTTTCATAGAAGAGGGCTATATTTTCCAGCAGATCATACAGATTACCCTCTTGTGTAACGCTTGAAGATTGAAAATAATGATCATCGAAGGGTTCGTTAAGTTCGAAATTTTGATCAAAATAATGTGTATCTTGCGCTAAGTCATAATGAGCATCTTGAATAGGGGGCGATGGCGTATGGGATGAACTTTCAGACGGTGTAGATGTTATTTTTTTCTTGTAGGTTAATTTCTTGTGTTCCTGATTATCTTTTGGTAATTCAATACCCGATTGACTCGCCAAGTCTTTCATGACTTCAATAAAGTTGCGGTTATCAATTTCCATTAAGAATTTAATGGCATTGCCATTGGCTTGGCAACCAAAGCAGTGATAATACTGTTTGTCACGATAAACATGAAATGATGGTGTCTTTTCTTGGTGAAAAGGACAGCAGCCAGAATAAGTACGGCCTGTTTTTTTAAGTTTGACCCGTTGCCCAATCAGATCTACCAGATCGGTACGATCTAAAACTTGGTCGATGATCTGTTGAGGAATTGCCATAAAAATGCCGTTGACTATCAATCATGTTGAACGTGCTATCTTAACATAGCGTCATATTGAGGGTTCATTAAAAATAACGAATAAAAAAAGCAAGCCCGAAAGCCTGCTTTTGAACACTAAAAACATCAGATTTAGTTGGTTTGAGGTTTATCTAACCAACCCAAAGTTAAACGATTTGTCCAGCTACGTTTTGGTTTGTCAGTGTTTTCAACGTGTTGAGATGATTCACCATTAAAATGGGCAGTTTCAGTGCTTCGGCCAAAAATTCCGAGCGTCGCTTTGTTCCAGAAACTTCCTTTCTTGCGTGCTGCTTGAAGGTTAACAGTTCCGTTCGACTTAACGAGTTGAGGATAGTTTAGTTTAAGCAAATCGGTATATTGCTGTGCAGTCGCAGTGTCGCCTAATTGGCGATAACTATATGCTGCTGTCGCTAAAGCTTCAGGAATTTGTGGGGTGTCTGGATAATGTTCAATTACCCATTGGCTACGCTGTGCTGCTGCAACCCATGCTTGACGTTCGATATTATAACGTGCAGCTTCCATTTCATGCTCGGCAAGTTCCTGACCAATATATTTCATGCGTTGTGCTGCATCTACAGCATATTGGCTAGATGGGAAGCGACGAATGAAATCGACAAAATTTTGATAGGCATTTTTTAAATAGCTAACATCGCGATGCGATTGTTTTAACGATGTATAACGAATGATCCCATCATAGTTTTGTTCCATGTTGGCAACACCACGTGCATAGTATGCATAATCCACTTGTGGATGATCGGGATTCAAACGAATAAAACGATCTGCTGCTGTGACGACCCCAGGAAAATCTTTTTGTCGGAATTTCACATAAATTAAATCGAGCTGGGCTTGCTGAGCATGTGCACCCGTTGGGAAATAGGTGTCCAGTGCCTGGAGATTTTTTGACGCTTCAGTATATTGACCCTTTTCCAATGCAGCTTGGGCAGATTCATAATATACTTGTTCGCTGGCTTGTGGACCAGCATCGACAACTTGTTTTTTTGATGGATTACTGCTACAGCCCACAAATGTACAAGCAATGCCTAAAGAAAGCGCAAGCACTGTAACTTTATAACGTGGTAGCGACATAAAAATTCCTCAGTTTATACGGGCAATGAGCTACAATGGTCATATTAAACCATTATTGTCCTAATGAGCCAAATGACTTCAACACAATCTTCTCATTCTAATTTCACTGAAACAGATTTCAATTTACTTGAAGATGCTGACGATGCAGATAATCATAATTCTTCAGTAACTTCAACACATTTATCGTTGCGGTTTCAGTTGGATGAACAATATCTTGGACTACGAATAGACCAAGTCGCTGCCACAGTTTGGCCTGAATTTTCGAGAGAAAAGCTGAAACAGTGGATGAAAGATGGTTATCTACTGTTAAACGGTAACATAATTAAACCGAAATATCGCTGTGAAGGCCATGAGTTATTGACGTTAGAGGTGCAACTTGAAGCACAAACGACCAATCAGCCTGAAGATATTCCTTTAGATATTATCTATGAGGATGATGATATTTTGGTTATTAATAAACCTGTGGGTATGGTTGTCCACCCAGGGGCGGGGAATAGTTCAGGTACATTGGTGAATGCGTTATTGCATCATTATCCAAAATCGGCTGAACTTTCACGTGCAGGTTTGGTCCATCGTATCGACAAGGA
>JASGGM010000223.1:0-3691 GCA_047605045.1 Acinetobacter sp.
CGATCTGGCGTTACACCTCCTATTTGATTCGAGTGCGCATCTAATGTCTGCGTAAATCCCCAGATCAGCAAGCCACCTTGTTCATGTTGTATCTGCTGTGCTTCATGCACCAAAGCTTTACGTTTATCCAGATCTGCCTGCTGTAGTGCAGCATGAACCAGCTCACTAAATTTTTCATTTTTAAAGCGTGTTTTATTATTGGCTGCATCAGGCCCATCCACTTGTAAGACAGTCAGTAAAAATGGCCGAGAGACATTCCCCCCTGTACTAAAAGCCCAATCTTGCTTCACCGCATCGGCAAATGTAGCCGTTTCTACTTGTTTCACATTCACAATGACACCCGCTTGCACCGCTTGTTGGGCAAATATGAGTGCAGCATTACTACCAGGGGTCGTATATAAATCTACGCTCAGATTATTGTCATAACCTGCCTGCTTAAGTAATTCTTTTGCTTTTTCAATATTTTGTATGCGCTGTGGGATATTGTGATTATAGACAGGATCACTAAATGAATATAAATCATTTGCAACACGCCCACGACCTGCCAATGCACGCTTCACCAACTCATCCCGATTCGCAATCAAACGGAATGCCTGACGCACACGAATATCATTGAATGGTGGCTTAGACGTGTTCATATCAAATGAGAGCCAGGCATCTGTATCAGATGCGACAATATTTAATTTTTTATTGGCCTGAATTAATCCTAGATGCTCTGCACTAATCCCCGATGCAATATCAATTTGCCCTGATTGCAAGGCAGATAAACGTCCTGTTTGGTCTTTAAAATCAATAATTTCTATTGCATCGGCATACGGTTGATTCGGTTTCCAGTAATTTTCAAACCGTACGAATCGAGAACGCTGACCGGGCGTAAAACTTTCAAGTTTGAACGGTCCAGCTCCCACAATATTATGAATTGGATCATAATCTGTGGGAACAATCCCACCCCAACTCATCCATGTTTCTGGTAAAACGACTAACCCCTTATCATGTGCAAATGGAATTTCTACTGTATAATCATCAAGTTTCTTAATATCATTACGCTGTAAAGAATATAAGTATGCAGCAAAAGGAGACGCTAACTGGGGATCCGTCAATCTGCGTAAAGAAAAAATAATGTCATCCGCTTTGATCGTTTTCCCATGATGGAACTCTAAACCTTTTTTCAAGCGTATCGTCCATCGTGTGCCATCGGTGTTAGATTCTGAAAACTCAGCCAACGCTAACTTCGGCTGAATATCACGCCCCCACTCCCACAACTTTGCATACAATGGCCAGCCACGAAAAGCACTAGACATTCCAATCGGCTTATGCGCATCCAAATTTCCAGCTTGATTTCCATTAATTACACCAATTTTAATCACACCACCTTTCTGAGGCGTTGCATTAGGCTGTATTTCCGATGCAGCAATTTGTGTATGATCCGAATCAGAGCATCCAATTAATCCTGCTGTGGTCACTATCCCCATACCTAAACCTGTAGTTTTGATTAGGTCACGCCTTGTAATTTTTTTCATCTTTGACCTCTTATATTAGGTAAGTCATTTTTTTTAAATGGTGGTAAATCAAAACCATGATCCAAGTCCAATAATGGAAACAATAAATCCGCTACACGATACGCTTCTGCAATTAAAGGAAACCCTGACAAAATAAAAGCTGTTGTACCATAACTCTCATATTCCTTAAGCCTTACCGCAATATTCTCAGCACTGCCTACCAGCGTTGTACCCGCAGAAGGACCAAGCACATCGAAACCAAACCAAGCTGGTCCTAACCAAATATTCGGATAAATTTCAAAATCTTTGGCTTTTGGTAGAATTCCTTGCCGTAACTGCTCTAAATTACGTTGTATTTGAGGATTTGGGCTCGTGTAAGTTTCAAAAGTTTGATTCGGCGGTAATTGCCGCTTTACTGCTGCGACCGCATAATCAAGATCGACCTTATCCAAGAGGGATTGAGCATATGCCCATGCTTCCTCTTCAGTTTCACGTACAATAATTTGTAACCGTGTCCCAAATTCTAATGTACGACCTACTTTTGCTGCTTCATTGGCAACTTTTTTGAATTTTTCACCAAGCAATGGCGGTATATTGGCAAAACTTAGATAAACATCTAATAGCTCAACAGAATGTTGAACCCCCTTTTCTGAGGTTCCTGCCCCCCAAAGTGGTACACCCTTTGTTTGTGTTGGACCATGCCAAGTTCCCATTGGTGCCCCATTTTCCTGTCGAGGCGCAATACTGACAAATTTCCCCTGATAACCTGACTTATCTCCTAAATAATTTTGTTGGAATGCAGTCCAATACTCTTTACTAAAGTCATATCTCTCATCATGAGGATAATGAATGCCTAAAGCAGCCAAACCTGAGTCATGACCATTAACCACATTAAAAAGTAATCGCCCTTGTGAAAATGCATCAAAAGTTTGAGCATATTTAGCCAATACAGCAGGCTGTACTTCACCAGGATGTTGTGCAACCAAAAACTTCAATCGCTTTGTAAAGGGAATTAAGCTCGCAGCAACGGCTAAGGTTTCATACTCACTTGTTCCCATCAAAGAGCCATAAAATCCTAATTTATCGGCTGTGATTGCCAATTGTTTCAAATGTTCATAATCTGTATTCCACCGGCCAGCCTCTAACCAAGGATACGGACCATCTGGAGAGGTGAGATACCACAAAAGCTTTATTGCCATAAAATTTCTCTTAAAATTCAGTAATATATTTCATATTTTTTAATTTTTCGGCAATAAACCCAAAGATTGTGCTTTTTCAGTTAACCCACTCATTCTCCATTGTTGCTGTAATACACCTGGACCATACTCACGACTTCCCCCCACAAGTTCAGCAAGTAATTGAATTTGAGCACCTTCTTCTAATAACAGAATAAATTCAGCTGTTTCTTGTAACCCCTTTCTTCCCCAAACAGTTGCGCCACCATTTGCTTCTAAAATAGCTCTATATTCAATATTGACCTCTAACTGATCTAAAATGAAATCAACCTCAGCTTGACGACGGTCAATATAAATAGGTAATTCTTTAAATAAATGAAACCGTTGTACTGGAACATACCGTATTGGAAGGGTACGATGCGTTTGAGCCCAAGCTCCTAAATTTGGTGCATGAACATGTGAAATAGTGGTCACATCTTCATGTTCACGAAATAGTCTATTATAACGACCACCTGCTCCCTGACGACCAACTAACACCTCACCTTGTAATGTTTCAACAACTATTTTACTTTTACCATCTTGAGACCATGGCCCAGCATAATTAAAAGTGACTAACACATTATCGATAGGTGCTCTTTCTACAAAGTTAACTGTCCCATTGGCAGTAATCGTTCCTGTCTGACGAAATACTTCAAAAGCAAATTCTGCTTTTTTTCGAGTAGTTTCGACAAATTCATCCAGTTCTGGAGATAATAAATTTTTGAGAATCACTGACATGATAAATTCCTATATTTAATCTGATGAATTCAACTTGGCTTGACGACGTTTCAAAACTTCTTGCAATGGGCGGTGATCTACCCATTCATCAATATCAACATCTCGCTCTAAAAAACCGTGCAGCCATAAAAAATCTTTTTGTAATCTCAAGAGCTGTAAACGATCCTCACCTAATGTAGGATGTAGCGATTTATGAAAATTATTACGGTATGCTGTGGCAACACTTTCAGCTCCAGCAAT
>JASGGM010000224.1:0-3690 GCA_047605045.1 Acinetobacter sp.
AAGATATAAAAAAGCCTGAAACCGATTGGTTACTTGACGATCCTTTTGGATTAGCGTTACTAGACAACGATATCGATGATGAAACACAGCCTGAAGATGATGCCTTACAGCACACGAACCATCAGGATCTTGAACCTTCCACGACTGTTGATGATATTTCAGCACCATCAGTACAAAATCAAAACATCGTGGATGCCACGATCCATCCACATATCACCATTACACCTGCAACACGTGAGGCATATGGCTCACGTCAACTGATTCTCGATACTGAGACCACGGGCTTCTATTTTCAAAATGGTGACCGTATTGTCGAGGTCGGCGCAATAGAAATGGTCAATCGCAAATTAACAGGAAGTTCAATTCATATCTATATTAACCCTGAGAAACCCGTGGGTGAATCGGAAAATATTCATGGTATTTCAGATGATTTTTTAAAAGACAAACCGAAATACGCTGAAATTGCTGCAACATTATTTCAGTATCTACAAGGTGCAGAAATCATTGCCCATAATGCAAGCTTCGATATGAACTTCCTGAATATGGAATTTCAACGTGCAGGATTCCCTGCGCTTTCCGAGGTCTGTGCTGTGGTCGATACCTTGGCAATGGCAAAAAATAAACATCCTGGGCAAAAAAACTCACTTGATGCATTGGTACGTCGCTATGAAATTCCTGCGCGAGACCGTACTTTTCACGGTGCATTACTCGATGCGGAAATTCTGGCTGACGTGTATTTAGCCATGACAGGTGGGCAAGTCTCCCTCGATATTGATGCATCTTCAATGAATGACTCACGTACAACCAGCGGAACACAACGCGTTGCGATTGAACTCGATTTGCCTGTCATCTTGCCTTCTGAAGAAGAATTAAAAGCACATCATGAGTGGATGGAAAAATATTTAGAGAAAAATGGTGAACCTTGTTTCTTTGGAAAACCATCTTAATCCACAATATTGGTCGCTTATCCCAAAATGTGTCTATAAAATTCAGTAAATAAGATAATTAAAAACTGTAATGGACAGTAAACTTTACTGTCCATTTAGACTTAATCTAAATTAGGGGGATGATTAATGTCAGATTTAATATTAAATAAGAATAAAATTATTGCATTACTCATGGTAAAGCAAGAAATACAACATTGTCGCAAAAATATTGAGCATGAATTCAGCACATGGACATACTTAAACCAATGGGGTCTTCATATCCATGATATCTCGCAACAGTTGTGGCAATGTTGTCAGGTCATACGTTTTATTCATGAAGATGAACTGGCGCATTTAAGTCAGCTATGTAGCGATCTATTTAAACAAATGATTCAGCCACAATCTGAAGTGTCTCATCAGCATATGCAAAGTCTAGCTGAAGGCTTACTCACGCTTGAACGTTATATTGAATATGTCGGACAGGATGATCGAGAGATACCACAATTACTGCTCAAGTCGATCAATCAAATTGAAATAGCACTGCATCAGCCCTTAAGCCGCGAGGGAAAACCACTACAAGCGATTGTCACTGCATTTACACCAAGTGCCATCGATGATGTTGCCCCGATAGAACACAGTCAACAGATTCACCTATTGTATCAATCTTCCCTACAACAGATTTTAGATCATGATGTACAAGCTGAGACTGAAAAAGGGTTGCAATATTTAGCGCATTACCTAACATTCCATTCACGACACACGCCAAGTGAAAAGTATTGGAGTATTATTGCCGCCAGTTTTCAGCAATTAAAACTACAAAATCTCAGTGCCGCACGGCTTCGTACTTTAATTCAAGCCGAAAGGCATTTGGAGCAGTTTATTCAAGAGCCCGATCATTACACCATTCCATTGGAAGATATAGCCGATGCACTGATGATGCTCGTATCTCAAAATACAATACATGCGAAACAACTACGCCAACGATACAAACTTGAAGGAAAAATTCTACAAGACGATTTACTTGAACAATGTTATAAACAATTCATGTCTCTGGAGCATTCAACCACAACCCTTGTTTATCCGCATTTAAATCAAGTTATTTTGAATATTATCAAACAATTAAAACAACAGCAGGATTTACCACAAAAGATTTCTTCGATGTCTCTTCAACAACAATTACAATATGTCGGAAATTTCTTGTCGGCCATCAACCTACACACCGCTGGTGAAAAAATTCTCGCCATTGTTCACTTAGAACAAGCACAATTTAATGAAAAAGTTACGATCATCCGTATTTTAGAAGACGCGATGATACAACTTATACAACTTCAAAATCGGTATACGCCTGAATCACTTCGTATCGTATTACCCATCAATATCGATGAATATCATCCATTTAGTGCAGATGTCTCAAAAAATATTCACCCCTTACTTGAAGCTATTTGGAGAGCTTTAAAAAATATTGACTTATCTACACAGCAACATAAATTTCAGTTGTCATTGATGACAACTGCAATCGATTTATTAGCGCAACTGGCACAAGCATTTGCATCGATATTTGGAGAACATAAAATTGTCATTGCGCTGAAGCATTGTACCGCTTTTTTGCAACAGCACCTTAAAACAAAATCGATACCAACAACTACACAAATTCAACAGATTACAAATGTTTGTGCCTGTGCAGATATGCTATTTAAAAATTATTGCAATGCGCAGCCAATATATTCTGATATGCTGGACATTGCTTTGACCCATAGCCAACAACTTAAAAGTGTAGCCTAAATGTCAAACCAATCTATTGCCTATATTTTTCAACAGCAGCAACTTCTGGTTGATGCCAACTTACAACTACCGAGACTACAAAGCCTTGATAGCGATTTAAGTCTATCCATCGCCTCAAATACAACAGATCAAATTATTGCAAGAGATTTCAAGGATATCGATACGATTCCAGCGGGTTTTCAATTCGTGCCTATTCGCCAATTGGTCATGCAATGGTCAAAAACAGAATTTGAACAAGCCAGTCGTGCCTTGCAGTTGCTGGAGTGGCGACGAAACCACCGTTTTTGTAGCCACTGTGGAGAGCATACGGAAGTTCATGCTGCCGAATATTGTATGGTCTGTCCAAGTTGTCATTATCACCAATATCCACGTATTAATCCTTGTATTATTACAATTATCACCAAAGGGCATGATGAAGTATTATTGGCAAAATCGGTGCGTCAGAAAGACACTAATATTTATAGTTTAATTGCAGGGTTTGTTGAAGTCGGTGAAACCTTGGAACAAGCTGTTGCGCGTGAAGCTCTCGAAGAGGTTGGCGTAAAACTTAAAAATATCCGCTACTTAGCCAGTCAACCGTGGCCTTTCCCAAGTAATTTAATGCTTGCATTCCATGCAGAATATGAAAGTGGTGAGCTTGTTTTACAAAAAGATGAAATTCAGGATGCTCAATTTTTCAAGTTTGATGCATTGCCTGACTTACCGTTTGCAGGCAGCATTGCACATCAAATGATCATGCATATTGTGAAAGGTCAAGCGTTGTAATAGATGCAAATTCGTCATTAGTAAAATCTAAAAAGATCCTCCATGCTCAAATATGACTCAAGCTAAAGGATCTCTTCAAATTAAGGGGCGAGCACATCATCCAAATGCTTGAGGATCACCTGTTTGGTTTGAAAATATCGTTGGAAATAACTGGCGATGCTCCCAACCAAACTAATATGGCCAGTTCGAGCAATCGTCACAATTTCACTACGGTTAC
>JASGGM010000225.1:0-3687 GCA_047605045.1 Acinetobacter sp.
GGTATGTATTGAGACATAGAATAATTTATCCAAATGAAAACGCCTTGAACTAATAAGTAGTACAAGGCGTGTTAAAAGCTTCTTAAAAATTAGCTTTCAAGAAACTCAGGTTGTTCATCTTCTTCCGTTTGTTCAGGTGAAACAGTTGTTTTTGTGAGTAACTGTTCCCGAATGGTCGCTTCAATTTCTTGGGCTATTTTAGAATTTTCTTCCAAATAGCGAATGACATTGTTTTTACCTTGACCAATTTTGTTCCCTTGATATGAATACCAAGCACCTGCTTTTTGCACAATATTTTGTTGCACGGCAAGATCAATCACTTCACCTAATTGGTTAACACCTTTGCCATAAAGAATCTGAAACAATGCTTCTTTGAAAGGTGGAGCCATTTTATTTTTAACAACTTTAACTTTGGTTTCAGAACCAATAATTTCTTCGCCTTCTTTGACTTGGCCAATACGTCGAATATCTAAACGTACAGAAGCGTAAAATTTTAATGCATTACCACCAGTTGTTGTTTCAGGGCTACCAAACATCACACCAATTTTCATACGAATCTGGTTAATGAAAATAACCATGCAGTTTAATCGTTTCGCATTACCTGTAATTTTACGCAAAGCTTGGCTCATCAAACGTGCTTGTAGGCCCATATGGGAGTCACCCATTTCACCCTCAATTTCAGCGCGAGGGGTGAGTGCTGCAACGGAGTCGACAACAATCATATCAATCGCGCCAGATCGAACAAGCATATCTGCAATTTCAAGTGCTTGCTCACCATTATCTGGTTGGGACACGAGCAGATTGTCAATATCTACCCCTAGCTTACGTGCATATTGGGGATCAAGTGCATGTTCAGCATCAATAAAGGCACATGTACCACCTGCTTTTTGGCACTGTGCAATTGCTTGTAACGTCATCGTGGTCTTACCTGATGATTCAGGACCATAAATTTCAATAATACGTCCTTTAGGTAAACCACCAATACCAAGCGCAATATCAAGTGTCAAAGAACCTGTTGATACTGCTTCAACGGCTTGTACCGTATTGTCACCCAGACGCATAACGGTATTTTTACCAAACTGTTTTTCAATTTGGCTTAAAGCAGCATTTAGCGCTTTACTTTTATTTTCATCCATCCTAAAACCTCAAAACGATGGTAATGTTAGTGATAACCCAAGTGGATGTATGAAAGTTTAACCTCGATTCCACGGGTCTATAGTGACAGATTTAGCAAAAATTAGCTATTCATAATCTTCGCCAGTGCGACATAGTATGACGCACTAAAGGGTATTTTGATCTTCCCAATAAGTTTCATAATGTTGATCATTTTCTTGCTTAAATTTATGAATTTGCCGACGATCTTTTTTGCTCGGGCGGTTTTCAGGGCGTGCTAGATTATGTAATTTTCGTTGAGTTGCGATGAGTTCACGTCGCGCTGTACTTTCAATTGTTTCATGATAGAGTTGCTGGGCAATTGGTGCAGGGCCTCGAATGTCAGATAATGCTTGAATCACGACTGTTTTACGATCAACCCCTTGCTGAATTGTCAGTTCCATACCTACGCGTATTTCTTTTGAAACTTTCACTCTTTCATTTTGATGGTGTACTTTACCGCCTTCGATAGCAACTTTGGCTAAAGAGCGCGTTTTGAAAAATCTTGCGGCCCAGAGCCATTTATCAATTCGCATACTTTCAACAGCAGGAGCTTGCTTTGTTAATTTGGTCATGCCCATCCTGTATAATAAAAATTATCTTTATTATAGTATGAGGATGATGGATTGATTTTCAAGTTAATTTTAAGATGGTGATTTATGTTTTTACCTACGCTTACACCACATCACGGCTATATCTTCAACACCGTGGAAATATTGAAAAAGGTAAGTCAATTACTATTGGTAGAATTCAAGCAATATTGTGATAGCAAAGAAAATTTTCAAATTAAGATAAAAGAGGATGATTCACCAGTAACGCAAGCTGATTTAAAAGCGAATCAATATATTATTGCGGCTTTGCAACAATTAACTCCACAGATTCCTGTCGTATCTGAAGAAAATATTCATGAAGAAAGAGAAAAATGGGATAGATGTTGGATGCTTGACCCTTTAGATGGTACCAAAGAGTTTATACATCAACGTCCTGAGTTTACCATCAATTTGAGTTTGATTGAGCGGGGTAAAACGACTTTTGCTGCGATTGCTATACCTGCACAAGAGATGATTTATGTTGGATATCTTGATGAATTGCCCTATAAATTTATGATTCAATCACAGCAATGGTATCGTTTTCAACATAGTGATGTTTTCAATGGAAATCCCAATTTAATTAGACTTGGATTAAGTCATCGTAGTCAGGCCATCCAATATCGTGATTTTATCTCTTCTTTACAACGATTTTATAATGTAAAACCTGTTGAAGCCGGAAGTGCATTTAAATTTTGCATGATGCTTGAACATGAAATTGATCTTTATCCTCGTTTTCATCCAACTTCGGAATGGGATACCAGTGCTGGGCAATGTTTATTAGAGAGTATTGGGGGAGGCTTAGTCGATTTACATGGTCACCCATTTATTTATAACCAGCGACAGACTTTGTTAAATGGCAGCTTTTTGGCATTTACCGATACAAAATTTCAAAAGATTGCTTTAGATTGTTTGGCACATATATCAAATATGAAATCTGATTGAGCTTTAGCAACAGCGTGCTATAGTGTGACAAGATCGCTAAAAATTGAAAGCACTGGAATGTCTTTAAAATTACTGCCTAAAAGTATGCTACAGGCAATCGATTTACTCCCTGATCCTGAGATTCCTGTTACTTTATTTACTCGTCATTCTGTGAGAGAACTAGTTGCGGGGCAGGGGCTTGCTGGCTACGACTTGCAGCTTACGTCCCAAGGGCGTGAGTTGGCACAATCATGGGGAGAATACCTGATCAAGAATACAGATCGGGTTATAGAACATTGTATGTCCAGCCCAATTCAGCGCTGTATAGATACAGCAGCACTCATGATTGAAGGCGCTGACCAAATTGTGCAACAGAAAAATACACATCATATCGAGATTGTTGAACAAGGGTTATTGGTTGAACCAGGAAGTTTTGTTCTTGATATGCAAAAAGCAGCACCTTATTTTAAACAGCAGGGTGCTTTAGGTTTTATCAATAGTTTTGTTAACAATGCACTACCTGGCATGAAGCATCCAATAACAGGTGTTGTTGATGTACTTGAACTCATATTTAATGCCCATCCAAAGCAAGCCAAAGGTTTGAGTTTGGCAGTGAGCCATGACACTATTATTGCGGCAATGCTGGCGGTGATGCGGTCGCAAAATCAACTGGATAAAAGTGACTGGCCTGAAATGATGGAAGGTGTTTTTGTGTGGTTTGAGGGGGATGTTTTTTCTGATAGTGTATTGAAATGGATTTGGCGTGGTAAATTACATCATCTTTCAATAAAAAACTTTATGCTTCAACAGATATAACTCGAACTCTTTTGTATTAAATTAAGCGCATAAAAAAGCCTCCAAAAATGGAGGCTTTTTTAAAACGCAACTTAGTTAGAAGCTAAAGCTTTAACTTGTGCATTTAAGCGGCTCTTATGACGAGCAGCTTTATTTTTATGGATGATGCCTTTGTCAGCCATACGGTCGATTACAGGAACAGCTTTTTTGAAAGCTTCTGTAGCAACAG
>JASGGM010000226.1:0-3664 GCA_047605045.1 Acinetobacter sp.
CCACCACGTTTATCGCCACCACGGAACGTAGATGCTGAAGCCCAAGCCAGTGAAATCAATTCACCTACAGACAATTCCAAGTCAATAATTTTTGCTTTTGCCTCAGCAATATCGGTTGCTGTTGGTGTTGTATTTGAGGCAGGGAGTGGGTCTTGCCAAATTAAATCTTCTTTCGGAATTTCAGGGCCAAGATAACGTGCTTTTGGTCCTAAATCACGATGGGTCAATTTAAACCATGCGCGGGCAAAGGCTTCAGAAAATGCTTGTGGATCGTGTAAGAAGCGACGTGAGATTTTTTCAAACTCAGGGTCGAAACGTAAAGTTAAATCCGTAGTGAGCATTGTTGGCTTACGTTTGATAGATGCATCAAACGGGTCTGGGATAATGGCTTCAGCATCAGCAGCAACCCATTGAATTGCACCTGCTGGAGAACGTTCTTGTACCCACTCATATTTGAATAAGTTTTCAAAGAAATAATTGCTCCATTGTGTTGGGGTCTGTGTCCATACGACTTCTAAGCCAGAAGTGATGGCATCTTTACCTACACCTGAACCAAAACTATTTGCCCAGCCAAAGCCTAATGCTTCAAGTGGTGCAGCTTCTGGATCCGCCTGAACATGGTCGGCAGTGGATGCGCCGTGTGTTTTACCTAAAGTATGACCACCTGCAATCAATGCGACGATTTCTTCATCCGTCATGGCCATATTACTGAACGTTGCACGAATGAATGGTGCAGCAGACAGCGGGTCGCCATTGGCTTGAGGGCCTTCAGGGTTGACATAGATCAAGCCCATTTCCGATGCAGATAAATTACTGCCTGCCAATGCTTCAGAATTACGGTGTGCTAACCACTCTTTTTCATCACCCCAGTTAACATCTTGGTCTGGTTCCCAAGTATCGACACGACCTGCAGCAAAACCAAAAGTACGGAAGCCAGAATTTTCTAAAGCGACATTTCCCGCAAGTACGAATAAATCTGCCCAGGAAATACCTTGTCCATATTTTTGTTTAACAGGCCATAGTAGACGACGTGCTTTATCTAGACTGGCATTGTCAGGCCAACTATTTAATGGTGCAAAACGTTGTTGTCCACGGCCAGCACCGCCACGGCCATCTGCCAGACGGTATGTTCCCGCGGCATGCCATGCCAAGCGAATAAATAAACCTGTATAATTTCCCCAATCGGCAGGCCACCACTCTTGTGAGTCGGTAAGTACATTGCGAATATCGGCTTTTAAGGCTGAATAGTCGAGTTTTTGGAATTCTTGACGGTAATTGAAATCTTGCCCAAGAGGATTTGAGCGTTCAGAATGTTGGTTGAGTAAATCGACACGAAGTTGGTTTGGCCACCAGTGTAGATTACTTGTTCCTCCCCCAATGGGCTGTTGTTGACCCACTTTTTTTGTTCCATGGCCGAATGGGCACTGAGCTGGTTCTGACATGGCGTTCTCCTTAAAGTAAAAAATATGAAAAATGAAAATAATGTACTGCGTATTTCAGTATAAGAATAAACATGCTAGTTTTAAAATTGATTAAATTTTTATTTACAATCGGTTAAATAGATAGTATCGAAAGATGATACAGCGATAAAAATTAGGTCTATAATATATGCGTTTCATATCAATATAAGGAACGAAAATGGCGAAGTCCAGAAAAAGTCATTTACAGCAAACACGCAACTTTGTTGCAAAGCATATGTATGAGTTTCAACACAGTCACGTCTTTGTAGACCGCAAGAAAGCCGATAAACGTGGCTATAGTAAGCACAAAAAAGAGCGATTTTCGAATGAGGATCGCTCTTTTTTTATGTCAATGCAGATATTAAAAAGCTATATTTCTGCTGTTCTTAAAACAATTTAAGCTTAAGCACTCACAATTCGATTGGTTTTCACCATATCTGACAAGCCATGTGTTTTAAAATAATATTCCAGCCAGCTTTTTACCAATAGTGGATTATTTAAATCTGTCACATGATCTAACAAGGCAAGCGCATCTGTCATGGGAATTTGGCAAATTGCTTTACGCACACGCAAAATATTGCTGGAACTCATCGACAAAGTATTGAAGCCCATGGCCATCAATAAAATGGCGGATAAAGGATCGCCAGCCATTTCTCCACAAATGCTGACAGGTTTATCGTTTCGATGACAATCTTGTACCAGCTTACGTAAAGCACGAATCACGGAAGGGTGAAAGTGTGAATAGACATTGGATACCCGTGGGTTATTACGATCTACAGCCAATAAATATTGGATTAAATCATTTGAACCAACCGAGAAAAAATCGACCAAAGGCGCAAACTCATCAATTTGTAGTAATACGCTGGGTACTTCAACCATAATACCGATTTTAGGTTTATTGATTTTGACCTGTTCTTCTTGCTGAACCGCTTGCCAGTCACGTTCTAATAAATACAGTACCTCTTCAACTTCACTGACGCTGGTGACCATTGGCAGCAAAATATGTAAATTATTCAAACCAATACTGGCTTTAAGCATGGCGCGAATTTGTGATGAAAAAATCTCAGGGTGATCGAGGGTAAAACGTAACCCGCGCCAGCCCAAAGCTGAATTTTCTTCTTCAATACTGAAATAAGGAAGATCTTTATCTGCACCAATATCGAGCGTACGCATCGTGACAGGTTTATTGGCAAAATGGCTCAACTGCTGCCGATAAATAGCGCGTTGTTCCTCTTCACCTGGAAAACGGTCACGTAGCATAAAGGGAATTTCACTACGGTATAAACCAACGCCTTTTGCACCACGCTGTACGCCACGTACAACATCTATCATTAAACCTGTATTGACGAACAAGGGCATGACAATACCATCGGGCGTAATGGCATCTTTGGTTTCATACTGCTTTAAATCTTTAGCAATTTGTTCTTCTTCTTTCTGAATTTCTTTATAACGCTGCCGTAAACGACGAGGGGGGTGCACAATCACACGCCCTTGATACGCGTCAACAATCATTTCGACATCATCGAGTGTGTTAATTGGTAGTTCTGTGACGCCCACAACGGTTGGAATACCCAAGGCACGAGCCACAATGACCATGTGTGAGTTAGCTGCACCTTCAGTTGTTACAATGGCAGCAATTTTATCGACAGGAAGTTCCACCAGTGCAGAGGTACTAATTTCCTCGCCGATGAGAATACTTTCTGAACTCAGCTCACGGTGGCCAGAATCGGCTTCTTGAAGTGAGGCCAAAATACGTCGGCCAAGGTCTTTTAAATCTGATACACGTTCTCGTAAGTAATCGTCTTCCATTTGGGCAAATAATGCGATGTGTTTATCTAAAACACGTCTAACAGCACCTTGGGCCCAGTGACCTTCCCGAATAATTTCCTTAATTTCAGCAGGAAGCGCATATTCATCGAGCATCCGTAAGAAAACGCTAAACAGTGCACGTTCTTCGGACATTAATGAATCTTGCATTTTTTCATCAAGTAATTGAATTTCAGCACGAACTTTAGCAACGGCATCGTCGAGTAGTTCGAGTTCTTCGCTGATGTCATCTGCATCCCGATCAGGTACAGCGCTTAAGTCGGCAGGTGGATAGAGGATAATGGCCCGTCCTAAGGCAATACCCCCTGATCCTGAAACGCCCTGAAAGGTTTTATAGTTCGATAAACTGTTGGCTTTACGAAAAACATCAATATTGC
>JASGGM010000227.1:0-3657 GCA_047605045.1 Acinetobacter sp.
TGATTTTAAAATAGCATATTATTTAAGCATGGTAATGGTTTATTTAAGTCTTTTTGTCCTAATGATCGACACACATAAAAAAACCGAGCAAATGCTCGGTTCAATGTTGTTATTGCAATTATTTACTCGAAAAAATTAGCTTTAAACCTAAGATGGTAATGACGCCACCTGCCAGTCGATCAATCAATGTTTTTGTCTTTAGATAAATCGCACGAGGCTTCGCAGCAGAGAATAATAAGGTCACCAATGTGTACCAACCCGCATCAATTACAAAACAAATCGCAGGCAAAACCACATAATAATATGCTGGAATGTCTTGAGGTAATAACGCAGTAAAAATACTGGCCAATACAACTGCCGTTTTGGGGTTACTTAACTGCGTGAGTAATCCTAATCGATAAGCTTGCGCATACGTCATCATTGGCTTATCCGCAGAATCGACCGCAACAGGCTCTTTGGCATGCTTTAAAATTTTATAGGCTAACCATAATAAATATAATCCCCCACCAATTTTTAGAATCAGGTACGCTGAAGGTATCGCAAGCAATAATGCTTGTAACCCCATAACAGCCATGAGTCCTAAAATTGCGGCACCTGTTCCTGTACCCATTGCTGTGAATAAACCATGCTGACGTGATTTTGATACCGAAATCTGTACGACATGCACAAAACTTGGGCCTGGGCTCATTGCACCGAGCATCAGGGCAGCCGTAATTGAAAAGAGTGGAATCAATGCGTCAAACATGATTTATACCAAATATCTAAAATGATCTACGCTATTTTATCAATTTTTTGTGACAACAAGATAGATCACTTCGCTTTTAAATGAGCCATCATCATCAATTTGAAAATATTGTTGTACTTGTTTACAGGCTCTGGATTGTAAATATCGTAATGTTATTACTGCTTCCGTTGGTGTCTTCATTCGCTCAACCCAAGCATTAAAATCTAAAAACAATTGTTGCTTCTCGAGAGTCTCTATTCTAAAGCCTGCATATTCAACAAATTTACTCCATTCCTGTAAGCTATAATCTCGTACATGACTAGGGTCTCGGATCATTTCGATAGATTGCAAAAAAGTGTCTAAAATTGGCTGGCTATTGCCTAAAACATCTACAAAAATGGCCTGCCCCTGAGGACGTAACACACGTTCAATTTCTTGCATAGCTTGGCTCACATTTTGCCAATGATGTGCAGAATAGCGGCTAATCACACAATCAAAACTCGCATCCTCAAATGGTAATTTTTCAGCCGCTCCCTGTTGGCCTGTTACATTGTCTAAACCACGTTGTTGAGCTTGATGACACACTAAATCGACCATTTGTGGTGTTAAATCATAAGCAATCACTTTGTCGACATAAGGCGCGATCTGGTAGGTCACATGTCCACCGCCACAACCCAAATCTAATACTGTTTTAAATTGCTGTTGCTGAATTAATTGTTGCATTTTCTGGAATTCAACTCCTTGAGCATGCACCTGACTTTTTAAATAAGCTTCTGACTTATCTTGATATTGTTGTTGATTAACTTCATGTGCTGTCGTCATATTATTCTACTCAATGGATGGCTATGGTTTGTTTTATCTTAGAAAACAAATTATAAAAAATAAAATGATCAATTTTAATCAAATTCATAACTATTATTTATGAATTAATTCGATGTCTACTCTATTTTAGCCTCGGCTAAAACATTCAAATGTTTCTTGAAAGGAATATTGAATTTTTCTCATTATTTACAAAAACCGACTTCACAATTCTTTGCTATAATTATTCAATATCACTTATACAGAACTGTCATATTTTAATGGAATATTCAACAATGACATGTACACAATAAAAATGAACTTTCTATTTGGAGCAGCAATTACAACTTCGTTATCCTATTCATATATCAAGAACTCTAGAAATAAATGAGCATTAAAAATGGCTAAATCACCACGTTATCTGGAAACTCCGCCCGAATGGACACCTGACGAGAAGCCTACGCTACCTGGGTCTCCAGCGTCGATTGCTCATTCCATTCCAAAACGTTTTTTATATTTTTTTATTGGTATATTTATTGCTATTTCAGCCAGTTTAAGTAACGGATTTATTACTGCAAATTTACCCTTAATTCAGGGTGAATATGGACTCACGCCCTCTGAAGCTGCATGGCTACCCGCAGCCTATGTCATGGCAAATGTCAGCTCAAATTTAATTCTTTTTAAAGCTCGGCAACAATACGGCTTACGATTTTTCTCGGAAATTGGACTGGTCATTTTTATTAGTGTACTGATTTTACATATTTTTGTGCATACCTATGAAATGGCGCTCTTTGTACGATTTATTGCAGGTATGGCAGGTGCACCCTTAAGTTCACTCGGCATGTATTACACCATGCAAGCATTTAAAAAGGCCGATGTCGCACGGGGCATATATATTGCCTTTGGATTTCAACAACTTGGTTTACCTTTGGCGTGGATTATATCGCCTTTTCTAGTCAATGCAGATAGTTGGAGCGTGTTATATAGCTTTGAGTTGGGGTTGGCCATATGTTGTTTAGCCATGGTGGTTTCATTAAAACTGCCGCGTAGTTTACGTATTGCGGTATTTGAAAAACAGGATTTTTTTACTTTCGCCCTACTGGCACCTGCTTTTGCCTGTTTATGTATTGTACTCACACAAGGGCCTATTCTGTGGTGGTTCAATCAGACATGGCTTGCCTATGTCCTCATTGCAGGATTCAGCTTACTCATTGTTGGATTAACTTATGAACACTATCGTGTTAATCCACTCATTATGACACGTTGGTTAGGAGCATCCTCGACTTTACGTTTTATCTTTGGTGCATTTGCAATTCGTTTATTGATGTCTGAACAAAGTTATGCAGCCGTGAATTTCCTAAAAACCATGGGGATGGGGCCCGATCAATTTGTGCCACTGTATGTGGTCATCTTGTGTGGCATTCTGGCAGGAACATTATTTAGTGCACTCACTTTTTCCCGTGAGCGTATGATTCCAATACTCTTGTTTGCGGAATTTCTTATCTTAATTGCCTGTGGTCTGGACTATCATTTAACCAGTGATGTACGTCCACACAACTTTTTTGCAAGTCAATTTTTAGTTGGCTTTGCAGGTGGTTTGTTTATTGGCCCACTCCTACTGATTGGTTTTGCCAGAACACTGGCACAAGGTCCGTCGCATGTTGTGACCTTCATTGTGTTATTTTCTGCCACGCAAACATTTGGTGGTTTAGTCGGATCCTCATTTTTTTCGACCTATCAACAGCTTCGAACACAAAATTATCAAGCGGAAATTAAAAAAGATCTGGATCAAACCGATCCGCTTGTCGCACAACGTTTGAGTCTATATCAGCGTAGCTATAGCAGCGTCATCACAGACCCAACACAATTACAAGCTCAAGCACAACGTAGTTTAAATCAAGTGGTTACACGTGAAGCCCAAGTACGTGCATACAATGATGTCATTGCTTTAAATGGTATTTTTGCCATTGCCCTCTTACTTTGGGGTGGTTTTAACATCACTAAGGCCAAATATATGCAACGTAAGGGCTTAAGCCGTGCTTGAATATTTTTAAACCTGTTACACCTAAAATTGAGATGAAATAAAATGGCAGAACAACAGCAACCAAACAATCCAACACCAGCAACACCAGCAA
>JASGGM010000228.1:0-3647 GCA_047605045.1 Acinetobacter sp.
CTTTTGTACCATTTGGTATTTGATCAGCAGTGATAAATCTTGGTGGCTGATTCGGTGGTGTAGGTCGTGGCTGACCGTTTATGGTATTTTTCCCTTCAGGGCGTGATGGCAGAGTAGGGCGTACACGTAGCCAACGTCCATCAATCAAGGCATATCTTGCGGGATTACCGATCGCATTGACTGTTTGAATTTTATACGTCCCTTCAATCGGGGTATCAATTTCTGCAACGTTAAATCGTTTAAGTTCAGCAGCTGCATTGAAGTTTTGTGTTTTTCCATCGGGTGTTGTTAGTACATAACTGGTTTTAAAGTTAGAGTTAGGAACAAAAAACTTTTCAACGGTCACAGCACTTTGAAAACTCACGCTGGGTGTCTGGATATCGAAATTATCTGGCAAAATATAAGGACTAATCGTATGTGCTGAAGCGGCCCCAGAGAAAGTGGCAAGCGCAAAAAAGGTGGCGGTTGTCCATTTGTGCATGATACTCACACTCCAATTTAATTTATTTATGTAGGATAATTGTATTTAAAATTTACTTGAAAACGCCTATCATTTGCAATATATTTTTAAGGCAAATTCTCTGGGGGAGAAGCCATGTTTGGTACAAGCAAAAAAAACAATAAACTGATTTCATTGGGCTTTCGTATTTCACCACTTGTTGCTGCATTGGCAATGTGTTCGGGGGTCTTCGCGGTACAAGAAACGACACCATTCATACATTCACAAGCTGAGCAAAAAACACAGAATTTTCGTTTCCATCGTGATGATCTTTTAGGCACATCTTTAGATGTCGTTATTCGTAGTTCACAACCACATGAAGCAAAACAAGCAATGCAAGCGATTGAACAAGAAATCATACGCTTGGATAAAGTTTTGTCGGTATGGCGTAAAGACAGTGAGATAAGTCAGCTGAATCAAAATAAATATTTAGCACAGACTTCACCAGATTTGTTTGCGGTTATTTCGGCTTGTGAACAATGGCGTACTGCCACTTGTGGGGCATTTGATGCCCGTTTAGGACAACTTATTCAAGCTTGGGAAAAAACCAATGGCGTCTATATTTTAGATCGTCAATCGAGAGATTTGTTATTGAATCAGCTTGAGTCGAATAGCATTCATTTGAATGAACAAACACAATCTATTCAAATATCTGATTCAGTTGATATTGCTCCAGATGCTTATGCCAAAGGTTATATTATAGATAAAGTGATTGCTGCTGCGATTCAGGCCGTACCGAATGTACAAGGTTTGTTGGTCGATATTGGTGGTGATATGCGTGTATGGGGACAACCACCTCAACAAGAAGGTTGGCAAGTTGGTGTACAAGCGCCATTTGTACGTGATGACTTTCAAGCACCTTCACAAGTTTTACATTTAAATGATCAAGCCGTTGCTTTTAGTGGGCAAGGTTACCGTCAGCTTGCAGGTCAAAGCCATCTGCTTCATCCACAAGATGGGCAGCCACTGCAACATGTCGAACAGTGTGTTGTGGTCGGGCAATGTGCTGCCGATGCGGATGCTTTAGCAACGGCACTGGCAGTGATGCAACCGAAAGAGGGTTTAGATTTAATCGAGCAATTGGCGGGTTATGAAGCTCAATTGATTTTACGTTCTGGCGATGTGTACCAGAGTTCTGGATGGAAAAATTTAGTCTCAACGCCTCTGGCAACACAAAGTATAGATGTTGCGGGCAACACAGCACAAAGTTGGCCTGCTGGTTATGTGGCACAACTAGATTTTACGATTCCAAAGTTGGCGGTTGAACAATACCGTGCCCCATACGTCTCTGTATGGGTGACGGATGCAGATAAAAAGTTGATAAAAACACTGGCTATTTGGGGCAAGGACGATAAATGGATTAATTCTAACTATGTTTGGTGGCGGCGTTATGGTCGGCAAATGAACAATTTAGATGCTGTTGCAAAACCATCTCGTCAGCCAGGTCAATACCATCTGACGTGGGATGGTAAAGATGACAAAGGTCAAAAAGTTGCTGCGGGTAAATATATTGTCCATATTGAAACATCTCGTGAACATGGCGATCACTCTTATCAGTCGTTTGAATTAAATGTGGCAGCTAAAGTATCCAGTCAATCACTACCTGCTCAGAAAGAATTAGGTGCGGCGAAGTTGAGTTTTAATCGCGCTTATTAATGTTTTTAATACATCTCTAGGGGTGTCGGCATGTTCTTCGGACTATGCTGGCACCTTTCATTTTTGTCGAGGTTTCCTTTGTACCAGCGTCGTGATTTTTACCGTCATGCTCGATATATTCACGGTTGGCTTTCAGCTTTTACCTTTATTACCTTAATGTTTTTTGCAACGACAGGTTTGTTGCTCAATAATCCTGATTGGTTTGCCGATCAGTCACAAGAAAAAATAGTAACAGTAAAATTACCTGCCAACATTGTCGAAGCAATTCGTCAGCAAGAGAATCCAAGTGATTATGTTTTAAATTATTTGCGTAAAAACCATGATTTTGTTGGACGTTTCCAAAGTGGTGAGGTCGTGGATGGTGAAGTCATGATTCATTTACAGAGCCCAGCAGGTGTCACTGACATTTGGGTGAAAACCGATGAATCGATTGCTGAGATCACGCAAAAGTCTGCATCGGTGGTGTCTTTGTTAAATGATTTGCACAAGGGAAAAAATACAGCAAAGTCATGGAAATTATTGATAGATATCGTTGCGATCCTGATTTTGGTGTTATCGGTTGCGGGGTATATTTTATTTTTAACACTTAAAACACGGTTGGTCACGCATCTTACCCTGACTGCGCTAAGCTTGTTGGCAATCATTTATTTAATCTGGTCGGCTGTTTAGGGGAATGGTCAATGACTTCCGCACTTAGCACTGTCTTGGGTGTTCTTGGCGTATTATTTCTCATGCATATTTGTGCGATAGGGATGATAAAATTTTTTCGCCGTTCACTATCCCTATCTGAACCATCAACTTCTTATCTTGTGTTATACGGCAGTCAGTCGGGCAATGCAGAAATTCTAGCCAAGAAGATGATAGATCAATTGCAACAGGCAAAAAAGACCGTTGTTTTACATGACGTTGCTGCTATTAATTTAGAAATTTTGCGCAAGCATTCTATAGTTTTATGGGTGGTCAGTACCTATGGCGAGGGGGATGCTCCTGATTCTGCACATCAATTGCAGCACCTTTTAGATCAACCAGATCTTGATTTATCTGATCTGTCTTTTGCGATTTTGGCGTTGGGTGATCGGCGATATCAGGATTTTTGCCGTTTTGGATATGTCTTAGAACAAAAATTATGTGCATTGAATGCACAGAAATTGTGGCCAATCACCACGGTCGATCAGCTGAATCTACAACAAATCCAGCAATGGCAGAATCATTTAGCACAATTTTTAAAGACGGATATGACGATGAGTTCGCCATCATCTGCTCACGATTTAAAAGCATTCACCTTAATTCAGCGTGATGTAATAAATGCTGGAAGTTTAGGTGCGCCAATTTTTAAAGTCCAGTTGCGAGCCGTGCAAGGGGTGGAGTGGCGTTCAGGGGATATTTTTGAGTTGCAATGTGAAAATACACATGCACAGATTGAACATTTCTTAAAACAACATCAATTAGATAAGACAAATTTACAGCCTGAGCAACTGCGATGGGTTAATTT